>CAMJKR010000118.1 GCA_946406415.1 uncultured Selenomonadales bacterium
TGGCTGTCAGCGGCGGCGTAAACCAAATCGCAACAAGCCTGGTCGACGGCAAGAATATCAGTCGAAACGGCAATACCGATGTCTTCCATAGTCGGTTCATCAGCCTCGACGCCCGCGCAGTCACAATCGACGCTCATACGGCGCATAACGTTGATAAAGACGATATGTTTGCCGAAATAATCGCAAGTAGCCTTCGCGCTGTCGCACATGAGTTCCATAAAATATTCTTTGGTCGGCCACTGCTCAAAATCTTCAGGGACGTTATTTGGGTCGAGACCGTGAACTTGAGCCTTGCCGACAAGCCCCGACGCATTGCCGATACCGATATTTTTCATTGAGCCGCCGAAACCGCCCATGTAGTGCCCTTTAAAATGCGTCAAAACAATCATCGAATCATAATAAACGAGGTGAGCACCCATAGCGACTTCCTTAAGATGAAAGCCATTGCGAACGGGCAGATTAACGGTTTTATTGCCTTCGTCCATGATGTCGACGGGGCAGAAAGTCCAGCCGTTAACTTTTAAAGTTTCGCGGTGACCTTCGGTGGTGAATCTGTCGCCATCGTAAAGGGTATTGCATTCGACGATTGCGGAATTGGGAATTTGCGCTTGAAACGCTTGAGCCATGTCACGCGGAATAATATTCGGACCGTGTTTTTCGCCGGTGTGCAATTTGATAGCGACTTTGCCGAAAATATTCTCGTTAATCATTTTGTAAAGCTTGATAAGGTGTTCGGCGTCAATTTTTTTCGTGAAGTAAACTTTAGCCGCCGAGCCTTGATAATTTTCGCCGGTCACGTTTTTGGAACCGACGACTGGAGCTTGAATAGCCATAAATTTTTCCTCCTTATCCCCGCGCAGGGGTTTAGTCGGATAAATAATATTCCTTTGAGTTTACTTAAGTCAAGCCCTAACGACGCTGATTCTCTGTTGAATGTGATTGCCGCTCGCGATTTCGTCAACCATTGCCAATGCATAATCCGCATAACTTACAATACTTTCGCCCGCCGCGTTCACAGTAAATTCTTCGCCAGCAAGAATATATTTGCCAGTGCGTTCGCCGTCGGCTTGAAAATCTGCCGCAGGACTTACGAACGTCCATTTAACGTCGTTGCGCTTGCGAAGTTCGTCGAGTTCATTTGCTTGAGCCTGCGCGGTCGGGACATAATCTGCTGGGAAATCGGGCGTCTTGAAAACTTGCGTTGTATGTTCCTTGTCGACATAGAGACTACCCGCGCCGCCAACGATTAAAAGTCTAATGTTCGTGCCGCTCAAAATATCGCAAAGATGTTGGCTGGTCGTGGTGTGCAAAGGAAGAGTTTCAGGAGTCCACGCGCCAAACGCATCAACTACCGCGTCGAAATTTTCCAAGTCGCTTTTCTCCAACGCTAAAATATCTTTGACGATGACTTTAGCCGCGCCGTTAATTTCCGTAGCCCTCCGAACGAACGCAGTAACCTCGAATCCGCGAGCCGCCGCCTCTGCGACAATTTTTCTGCCTGCCTTACCTGCTGCTGCTACTACTGCGATTTTCATCTATAATCTCCTCCGAAAAATTTTTTCATTATGATAATTTTTTTTTGCTTAAAAAACAAGAAGGCACCTTTTTATAACTATTTGAGTTTTTGGGCGCGGTGAATTAAAATCTTATCGGAGGAGAGAAAAATGATAAGCAAAAAAGATTTGCCGGATTGTCCCGTAGTAACGACTTTGAGCTTGATAAATAGCAAGTGGAAAGTTTTTATTTTGCAAAGGCTAAAAGAGCGTTCATGGCGATACAACGAATTGAAAAGAACTATCGAGGGAATAAGCCAAAAAGTTTTGACGGACAGCTTGCGCTCATTGGAGTATGACGGGTTAATTAAGAGAAAAATTTTTGACGAAAAGCCGCCTCATGTTGAGTATTCGCTGACAACATTGGGCGAGAAATTACAATCGGTACTCGACGCACTTTACAATTTCGGCTTATATTACAAGAAACATATTAACGCTTTATGATTTGTGCGCCGCGCCTGTCGAGGTCAAGAATCAGAGCTTTTGAGTCGCCGCTCCGATTGCTCCCGCCGCTTTAGCCGCCTCGAAAACTTCGCTCATACCTAGCACCAATTTTTTTCTGTACGGCTGATGTATTGCGTCGTCAAATGCAAGCGGTAATAAATCTTCGCGCCCCTCGACCAACGCCGCGATTAAAATTGACGCCCGACTTATGTTAAAGATTGCGTCTTTTATTGAAATATGTTTTGGCAAAACTTTTCTTGCGAGGCGCGTCGACAATTCAAAATCGGGCACGGCGACGATCAATTTTTTGTCAAATGCTCGTACATTTTGAACAGCTCGGCGACGATTTTTGATTCGTCCTCCAAAATATTTTCAAAGCCATAAGCTTTAGCGACTGCAAGGTCGTTTTTTTTGTGCGCGGCTCGTAAATCTGCCGGCATGGTCAATTCGTCGTAGAGGTCTGCAAGCGTCGCCTGCGGATAATTTTTCCGCACGTCTAAAATATTTTGCGCCGTCTGCTCAATCAAAGTTTTTTGCTCCGCGCTCGGCTCGCACCAAACAAAATTATTATAAACCACACTCCTCGAATACTGATAACGCATTTCCAATCGCCCGGCAACCGCCCGCATCCACGCCATATGTATTGAACTCGTTAATATCCCAAAATCATAAATCTGCGCGGCAGGAACGATTAAAATTTTATTGCTTGCGATAATATCGGGCGTCATAAAACCAATCGGAATATATCGGCGGCGTTCGGAAGAAACTTCTGGGATTGCAAGATAATTTTCAGTTGGTTGTGGCGTTGAGAAAAATTTATACGGTGTCTCGGCTGATTTTCTCGTTGGCGCGGCTGAACTTTTCTCGCGAAAAATTTTTATCGCTTCCAAACGTCTCATTATTTCCCGATTATTTGTGTATTCGTTCGGCGGCACGTTTAAAAGCCATAAACAATATCGAATCGGTTCGCCGTTAAGAAAATCCTTCGCGCCCAAATACCGATGAATCAAATGAGCTTGCGCGGGAAATTTTTTAATAAACTTTTGCGCCTCTTCAGCACTGAAAATAAAATTGCCGTCGTCGGTTGGTTGATTGCCTTTTGTAATTCGCGGCACGAAGTCTTGAAAATGTTTAGCGCGGCTCTCAATAAACATGGTTGGGGCGTCGACAAGATAGGGCGTTATATTTTGCGCGTGGGAAATTTCGTCGCCGTCAAAAATTTTTTTCTCGACGGGCAAATTTTTATCAGCCATGCCGATAATCACGCAATGAATCGCCGCCTTATGAAAAGATTCGCTGTCCCATTTGAAGGTTCGCCGCCCGAAAATAATTTGCATGTTGTATTCGTCGAAAAGTTTTTTCCAAAGCGGCGTAACTTGCTCGCCCTGCGTAATTGAATTCGTCGACACGAACGCGGCTTTAATCTGCGTGCCGGTCATAAGTTTTGCGGCTTTGTGATACCACGCGCCAACGTAATCAATGCTGTTAGAAAGTTTAATCTTGCCGAAAATTTTCACGGCGTCGGCTTTTTGGGCGGCGTCCATCATGCTGGCTCCCACGAACGGCGGATTGCTGATAATGTAATCGGTTTTTGTCCAGTCGACGTGCAAAGCATTCGCCTCGACAATATTGGCATAACTTTTGAGCGGGAACAATTCCAAGCCCTTGTGAACGATTGCTTCAGTCTCGCGTTTCATTTTAAGTTCGGCAATCCACAGCGCAGTTTGTGCCACCGTCACCGCGAAATTATTAATCTCAATGCCGTAAAAATTTTGGATAGAAACTTTAATCGGGTCGTCGAGTTCGCCGAGCGTAATTTGCGTGCCGAGCAATTCTTTTAAAATGTCGTTTTCGAGGCGGCGCAGTTGAATGTAAGTTTCCGTCAAAAAATTGCCGCTACCCGCCGCCGGGTCAAGAAAAGTCAGCGCGGCAATTTTACTTTGGAGCGTGCGAAGATTTTCTTTCCGATTGCGCGAGGTTTTTTTAATCGTGTCGAATTCAATGCGCAAGTCGTCCATAAACAGCGGATTTATAACCTTGTGAATATTTTCGGTTGATGTGTAGTGCATACCGCCATCGCGACGAATTTTATCTGTAAGCGTTGATTCAAAGACCGTGCCGAAAATCGCGGGCGAAATTTGCGACCAGTCGAAACTGCTGCTGGCGTCGTCGAGCAAAAGTTTCTTTAGTTCGGGCGTGAAGTTCGGGAAGTCAATATCGTATTTGAAAAGTCCGCCGTCAACGTAAGGAAATTTTTTCAACGTGTCATCGAGGTAAGGACTGCGATTTTCCGTCGGCGTATCGAGCACTTTGAACAGCTCCAATAAATCTTGGCGAATATTCCTCGCGCCGCGAAGATAATCACGAAAAATTTTATGCTTGCCGAAAACGTCAATGCTCTCGGCATAAAGACAGAAAACTAATCGCACGCAAAGTTTGTTGAGGTCGGACAGGGCGTTGGGCGTTTGGATTTTCAATTCGGCGCGGAGTCCGTCATAAATTTTGGCGACGATTGCGCCCGCCTTAATGGAAAGCTCGTGTTCGACTGAAATTTTATTTTGGAGTTCGACGAGGAAATTAAGCGCGTTGAAACGTTTAGGCAGTTCAAAGAGGGAAATTTTAAGCGGCTCGCGTTCGGGAAATTTTTTATCCATGTCGAATACTCGGAATTCTTTAAAGTTGCAAGTTATAATCCAACGAGCCTTGCGCGAATACTCCAGCGCGTCGTTGTAGCGTTTAGCTTGACGAAAAATTTCTACGTCATCAAGATTAACGCTTGAGCTTTTCTGTTCGATTAAAACTTTTGTGTTTGTAATGAGCGCGTCAATAAAACCGTGCGGAATTGGAACTTCAAAGCTGATAAAAGTTTCGGGTTCGTCAATGTCGAATACGTCGCGGAGCAAAGAAAGCCAAAAAGGTTGCGCCTCGCCTTTTTCGTAGCCGCGTCCCGACCATTGTTTAACAAATTTTTTTACGTTCATAAAGATTTCTCCTTTCGAGCTGATTATAACAAAAAATCGGGGCACCACAGAAATTTTCCGTGATGTCCCGATAATTTTTTTACGTTAAGTTTAGTTATCAAAAATATTTTTCAAAGCTTGAATGTTAACATCGCGATTGAGTTGCGCGAGGTAAGTCGTAAGCTTGATAGACTTCGGGCAGACTTCAACGCAGTTTTGGCTGTTGCCGCAACTGGTAATGCCGCCTTTTTCCATAAGGACGTTCAAACGTTTAGGCGCGTCGAATTTTCCAAACGGGTGGAGATTGAATAGATAAGCCTGAACCGTCGGGGCGGGACCGATGAAGTCCGATTGAGGACCGACGTTCGGGCAAGCCTCTAAGCAACAGCCGCAAGTCATGCAACGCGAAATTTCGTAAGCAGTGCGTGCGGTGTAGGGATTTTGTATAGGGGCGTCGCGAACTTCCCACGAGCCGTCCAGTTCAATCCAACCTTGAATCCGCTTGAGAGCTTCAAACATGCGCGTCCTATCAATCAACAAGTCGCGAATAACAGGGAACGTCCGCGCAGGTTGAAGTTTAATCGGTTTTTTAAGATTGTCGACGAGTGCGCAACAGGCTTGTTGAGCTTTGCCGTTAATAACCATCATGCACGCGCCGCAAACTTTTTCCAAACAGTTACACTCCCAAACTACCGGCGGAACTTTTTTGCCGTCGACAGTTACGGGATTTTTTTGAATTTCCATGAGCGAGGCAACGACGTTTAAGCCGGGGCGATAGTCCACGTCAAATTCCTGCGTGTAAGGCTTTTCGTTCGGTCCGTCTTGTCGCTCTATTACAAATCTGACTTTTTCAGCCATAGCTAACGCTCCTTTACTCTTTCTTTGCGACGGCGTAGTTACGGGCACGCGGCTTAATCAACGAGTGGTCGAATTCACGGTAGCTGACAAGTGGCTCTTCGGTTTTGGGGTCGTAGTTTACAATCGTCGTGAACATGAAGTTTTTATCGTCGCGTCCCATGAATACGAGGTCGCCGTTCTCGTCGTGTTTACGTTGACCGTTTTCGAGAACGATTTTTGCATGAGCACCGCGGGATTCGTCGCGGCAACGGGCACCTTTCGTGATAGCCATTGCGTAGAGAATCATATTTCTAAGCTGACGAACAAACATTGCTTCTTGGTTTGCTACGTTGCCTCTGTCGGTTACGCCAATGTCGTCCCAACGCTTCAAAAGTTTTTTCAGCTCGCCGAGACAAATATCCAAGCCGTTGTTATCGCGCTCAATCGCCACGTATTTATACATGAGGTCGCCCATTTCGTGGTGGAGCTTGTGAGCGTTTTCGGAGCCGTTCATTTGCAGAATTTTGTCGTATTCGTTCTGGACTTCGCGGCGTGCAGCCTCAAGGTCGTCGTCGGTTAGTTCGGAGCCTTTGTTGCCGGTCTTAGCCCACTTCATGGCTTCGGGACCGCTGACAGTGCCCGAATACGCCGCGCTCAAAAGGGAGTTCGCGCCGAGACGATTCGCGCCGTGATATTGGTAGTCGCATTCGCCCGACGCCATAAGCCCGGGAATATTCGTGTTGTGAAGTCTGTCAACCCAAATGCCGCCCATTGAGTAGTGGACGCTGGGGAAAATTTCCATCGGGACTTCACGCGGATCTTTGCCGACGAATTCGCTGTACATTTCCAAAATGCCGCCGAGCTTGCGGAGCAGATAATCGCCGTCAATGTGCGACAGGTCGAGGTAAACGCGGTGTTCGCCGTTTATGCCGAGTTTCATGTGTTCGCAGACTTTGTAAATCGCACGGCTTGCCACGTCACGCGGAATCAAATTGCCGTAAGCGGGATACATATCTTCGAGGAAGTACCAACGCTCTTTTTCATGAGTTTGCGGGTTTTCACGCCACACCCAAACGCGTCCGCCTTCACCGCGGCAAGCTTCGGACATCAAACGGTTTTTGTCGGAGCCGGGGATTGCCGTCGGGTGAATCTGAATAAATTCGGGGTTTGCAATTTCCGCGCCTTGCTGATAAACCGCACTGACTGCCGAGCCGTTGCAAATCGTCGACGCCGTGCACCGTCCGAAC
>CAMJKR010000119.1 GCA_946406415.1 uncultured Selenomonadales bacterium
TTGCGAAAATCGAGGAGGTGTACGCCTGATGGATGCCAGAGATATTTTGATTCGCCCGCTCGTCACGGAGCATACGACTGACCTTATGCAGGACGGCAAATTTGTTTTCGTCGTCGACAAACGCGCCAACAAAATTCAAATCGCGCAGGCAGTCAAAGAAATTTTCAACGTGACCGTTCTGGACGTCAACACAATCAACGTCAAGGGCAAGACCAAACGTCGCGGTCGCACGGTCGGCAAGACGAACAGCTACAAAAAAGCTATCGTCAAGCTCCGTGCGGGCGAAACTATTGAATACTTCAGCGCATAAATTTTAGATAAAGGAGGTAAAACGTAAGTGGGAATTAAATCTTTCAAGCCGTACACTCCCGGACGCCGTCACATGACAGTTTCGACGTTCGAGGAAATTACGACAGATAAGCCCGAAAAATCGTTGCTTGCTCCGCTTAAAAAACACGGCGGCAGAAATCAGCAAGGACGTTTGACGGTTCGTCATCAAGGCGGCGGTCATAAGCGTCGCTATCGTATCATTGACTTTAAGCGCAACAAAGACGGCATTCCGGCAAAAGTCGCTACGATTGAATACGATCCCAATCGCAGTGCTCGTATTGCTTTGCTCCATTACGTTGACGGCGAAAAACGCTATATTATCGCGCCGAACGGTTTAAAAGTCGGCGATATGGTTGAGTCGGGCGCGGAAGCCGATATTAAAACCGGCAACGCTCTGCCGCTTAAAAATATCCCCGTCGGCACAATGATTCACAATATCGAAATGAAAATCGGTAAGGGCGGGCAACTCGTTCGCAGTGCTGGTGCGGCGGCTCAACTCATGGCTAAAGAGGGCAATTACGCAACAATTCGTATGCCGTCCGGCGAAGTTCGCAAAGTGCACATTAACTGCCGTGCAACTATCGGGCAAGTCGGCAACCTCGACCACGAAAATATTACAATCGGCAAGGCTGGACGTTCGCGCTGGTTGGGAATTCGTCCTGCCAATCGCGGCGTAGCTATGAACCCTGTAGACCATCCGCATGGCGGCGGTGAAGGTCGCTCGCCCGTCGGTCGTAAACACCCCGTTACTAAATGGGGCAAATGCGCTATGGGTGCTAAAACTCGCAAAAAGAAAGCGTCCGATAAACTTATCGTTCGTCGTCGTAAATAATTTCGGCGAAGGGAGGAAAAAATTTTGTCAAGGTCTGTTAAGAAAGGACCGTTCGTGCAGGAAAAACTTTTGGCTAAGATTGAGGCACTCAACGCCGCTAACGATAAAAAAGTTATCCGCACGTGGTCGCGCAGTTCAACAATTCTTCCTGCATTCGTCGGACATACAATCGCCGTTCACGACGGCAGGAAACATGTTCCGGTTTACGTTACGGAAGATATGGTCGGGCACAAGCTCGGCGAATTCGCTCCTACTCGTACTTTCAAAGGGCACGCGGGCGAAGAACGCAAAACTTCGCTCAAATAAATTTACCGTCTGAAGAAAGGAGGAGTTGAAGTGGCAGAAGTCAAAGAAGCCAAAGCAATCGCCAAGTATGTAAGAATCGCGCCGCGCAAAGTTCGTATCGTCATGGATTTGATTCGCGGCAAAGAAGTTGCGGACGCCTTCGCGATTTTGAAGTTCACGCCTAAACGCGGTGCAACGCTGATTGAAAAAGTTCTCAAGAGTGCTGTTGCCAACGCGGAAAATAATTTCGATATGGACTCTGATAAACTTTTCATCTCGAAATGTTTCGTCGACGGCGGACCGACAATCAAGAGGTATCACCCGCGTTCGCGTGGACAGGCGTTCAGCATTTTAAAACGCACCTCGCATATTACGGTTGTCGTTAGCGAAAAGGTAGCCGAAGAATAATTTACAAAGGAGGGAAACGGTTTGGGTCAGAAGGTACATCCGCATGGAATACGCCTCGGCATAGTCAAGACGTGGGACGCGAAATGGTACGCAGATAAAGACTTCGCGACAAATTTGCACGAAGATATTAAAATCCGCAAAGCGATCAAAACCGATAAGCAACTGGCGTCGGCGGGCGTCTCGCGAATTGAGATTGAACGCTCGGAAAAACGCCTTAAACTTACAATTCACACTGCTAAACCTGGTATGGTAATCGGGCGCGGCGGCGCAGGCATTGAGGACATTAAAAATAAACTCAAGAAGCTCACCGATAAGCGCGTTGATATTAATATTATGGAAATTCGTCAACCCGATTTGGACGCTTTACTTGTTGCAGAAAATATTGCGTCGCAGTTGGAACGCAGAATTGCTTTCCGCCGCGCAATGAAACAATCCGTCGGCAGAACAATGCGTCTCGGTGCTAAGGGAATTAAAATCGCTTGCAGTGGTCGTTTAGGTGGCGCAGAAATTGCCCGCAGTGAATCTTATCGCGAAGGATCCATTCCTCTGCACACGCTCCGCGCAGATATTGATTACGGTTTTGCGGAGGCTAATACGACTTACGGGCGCATCGGCATTAAAGTTTGGATTATCAAAGGCGAAATTCTCCCCGACAAAAAGGACAAGGGCGTCCGTCAAGCGGAAGGGAGTGACGCATAATGTTGATTCCGAAGAGGACAAAATACCGCAAACAATTTCGCGGTCGCATGAAGGGTAAAGCTAATCGCGGCAACACAATCGCGCACGGTCAATACGGCTTGGTAGCATTGGAGCCGGCTTGGATAACCAATCGTCAGATTGAGGCGGCTCGTATCGCAATGACACGTTATATCCGTCGCGGCGGTCAAGTCTGGATTAAAATTTTCCCCGATAAACCTGTTACTGCAAAGCCCGCTGAAACTCGTATGGGTTCCGGTAAAGGCTCGCCTGAATACTGGGTTGCAGTCGTTAAGCCGGGTCGCGTGCTGTTTGAAATGGCTGGCGTTCCTAAAGAAATCGCCGCAGAGGCAATGCGTCTTGCAGGTCACAAGCTCCCGATTAAAACTAAATTTATCGTCAGCGATCATCAAGGCGACGTATATGTTCCCGTCGTAAATGAAACTCTCGCCGACGCTAAAAAGGCGGCTCATGCGGCTTACGAACAGGAACACGCTCAAGAGGCGGCAGCTGCTGAAGCTAAAGAAGGCGGTGAATCTCATGAAGGTTAATGAAATTCGCGATATGACGCCCGACGAACAGGCGGAAAAAATCAAATCGCTCAAGGAAGAACTTTTTAACCTCCGCTTTCAACACGCTACGGGACAACTCGAAAATCCCATGCGCCTCCGCGAAGTAAAACGCTCAATCGCGCAAGTCAAAACCATTCAGCGTGAACGCGAACTCGGTATTCGCCAGTAATTAGTGATTGGTGGTTAGAAGGGAGGATTAAACTTGAGCGAAGAAAAACGCAATGAACGTAAAGTTCGTGTCGGCAAAGTCGTTAGCGATAAAATGGAAAAAACGATTGTCGTCGCAATTGAAGAACTCGTTCAACATAAACTCTATAAAAAATCCGTTAAGCGCACGGTAAAATTTAAAGCGCAAGACGAAAACAACGAGGCTAAAGTCGGCGATAAAGTTTCCATAATGGAGACGCGCCCGCTGTCCAAAGAAAAACGTTGGCGGCTCGTCAAAATCGTCGAAAAGGCTAAGTAATTTTTTCGGGAAGGAGGTTAAAACGTGATTCAGCAACAGAGCAGATTGAACGTCGGCGACAACACCGGCGCAAAAGAAATCATGTGTATTCGCGTGCTCGGCGGCTCGTTCAGACGTTATGCCAATATCGGCGATATTATCGTTGCGTCGGTTAAATCGGCTACACCTGGCGGTCAAGTCAAGAAAGGCGACGTTGTTAAAGCTGTCGTCGTTCGTAGCAAAAAAGGTTTGCGCCGCCCTGACGGTTCCTATATCCGTTTCGATGAAAACGCCGCAGTCATCATCAAAGAGGATAAAACCCCGCGCGGCACTCGTATTTTCGGACCCGTCGCCCGCGAACTTCGCGAAAAAGATTTCATGAAAATTATTTCACTCGCGCCGGAAGTTTTGTAAAAGAAAGGAGGTGCCGAGTTGTCACTGATTAAACTTCACGTCAAGAAGGGCGACACGGTCGTCGTCCTTTCGGGCAAAGACAAGGGCAAGCAGGGCAAAGTTATTACCGCAATGCCTAAAGCCGGCAAAGTTGTCGTCGAGGGCGTCAACAAAGTTAAACGTCACAGCAAACCCAGCTTGAAAGTTCCGCAGGGCGGCATCATTACTAAGGAAATGCCCCTTCACGCTTGCAAAGTTCAGCTCGTTTGTCCCGCTTGCAATAAACCTACGCGCATTGGACATAAAGACGTTAACGGCAAAAATTCCCGCGTCTGCAAAAAATGCGGCGAGGTTATCGAATAATTTGTAAGGAGGTGGAAATATGAGCAGACTTTTGGATAAGTACAAGAATGAAGTTATCGGCGCAATGACGAAAAAATTTTCCTACAAGAACGTCATGCAGGTGCCGAAGCTTGAAAAAATCGTAATCAATATGGCTTGCGGCGACGCTGTCGGCAATGCTAAGGTTCTCGAATCGGCTATCGCTGACTTGACTGCTATTGCCGGACAAAAACCCGTTATCACTCGCGCTAGAAAATCCCTTGCCGCTTGGAAACTTCGCACCGGTATGGCTATTGGTTGCAAAGTCACTCTGCGCGGGCGTCGCATGTATGAATTCCTCGATAAGTTTATGAATATCGCCTTGCCGCGTGTTCGTGACTTCCGCGGTGTCAGCAGAAAATCTTTCGACGGGCGCGGCAATTACGCGGTCGGCGTCAAAGAACAGCTCATCTTTCCTGAAATTGACTACGACAAGATTGATAAAATTCGCGGCATGGACATTATCATTGTAACGACGGCTAAAACCGACGAAGAGGCTAGAGAATTTCTCTCGCTTATGGGTATGCCGTTCGCTAACGCTTAAGGAAGTGATTATCAAATGGCGAAGAAAGCTTTAATCGAAAAATGGAGCAAGGAACCGAAATTCTCAACCCGTAAGTACAACCGTTGCAAAATTTGCGGCAGACCGCACGGCTATATTCGTAAGTTTGAAATGTGCCGTATCTGCTTCCGTGTTCAGAGCTACGCCGGAGCTATCCCCGGTATCACAAAATCCAGTTGGTAAAATTTTTTAAACTTGAAAGGAGGATATCGGTTTCCTATGGCAATGACTGATCCTATTGCGGATATGCTCACGCGCATTCGCAATGCTAATTCTGTCTACCACGAAAAAGTGGAAATTCCCGGCTCGAAAATCAAAATCGCTATCGCGGACGTTCTCAAGCGGGAAGGCTACATTAAAGATTACAGTTTCGCAGAGGACAACAAGCAGGGCATTTTGACTGTTAAGCTTAAGTACGGTCCCGAACGCGAAAAAGTTATCACGGGCATTAAGCGCATCTCCAGACCGGGGCTTCGTCAATACACTAAGAGGAAAGACATTCCTCGCGTGCTCGGCGGGCTTGGTATCGCGATTATCTCAACTTCGCAGGGCATTATGAGCGATAAACAAGCTCGTAAGGCAGGACTTGGCGGCGAGGTTATCGCTTACGTCTGGTAAAAAATTTTTGGAGGTGCTGACATGTCTCGAATTGGAAGAGCACCGATACATATTCCCGCCGGCGTCACCGTAAGTGTCGGCGAAGATAATCTGGTGCATGTCAAAGGTCCTAAGGGCGAATTGTCCCGCAAGATCTCTACGGAAATGAAAATAAGCATTGAGGACGGCGTCTTGACGGTGGCACGCCCCTCGGATAATAAAACGCATAGAAGTTTGCATGGCTTAAGTCGTACGCTGATTAATAATATGGTCGTCGGTGTCACTCAAGGCTTTACCAAAAATCTTGAGATTGCTGGCGTCGGCTATCGTGCGGCTAAGCAGGGCAAGAATTTAAACTTGTCGCTCGGCTACTCCCACCCCGTGATTATCGAACCGCCCGCAGGCATTACGCTTGACGCTCCAACGGCGACTACGATAACTGTTCACGGCATAGATAAGGAACTCGTCGGCGCGGTTGCGGCAAATATTCGCGGTTGGCGTGAACCCGAACCCTACAAAGGCAAAGGCATTAAATACGCGGGCGAACATATCCGCCGCAAGGAAGGTAAAGCTGGCGCGAAGGGCAAGAAGTAATTCGGAGGCATAATCATGAACATTGAACACGTTGCCATCTACGTAAACAATTTGGAAGTCGAAAGGGAATTCTTCGTGAAATATTTTGGCGCGAAGGCTACCGAAAAATATACCAACTTTCAAGGCGACTTCACCAGTTATTTCCTTACTTTTGACAACGGCTCGCGTTTTGAAATTATGCATCGCACTGGTATGTTTGACCCCAAGAAAGAAAAATATCGTTCCGGCTATCATCACATTGCAATTAACGTTGGCGATAAAAAAGATGTCGACGCGATTACAAACAAATTGGAAGATGACGGAATGGTTATCATGGTTGCTCCGCGCAAAACAGGTGACGGTTATTATGCAAGTATCGTGACCGACCCCGAAGGCAACGAAATTGAGCTTCTCGCGGGCAACTTCGGCAACTGAATTTCTTTTTGACAAAACGGAGGTATAATCATGAGAATCGACCACGTTGCCATGTATGTTAATGACTTGGAGGCGGAGAAAGATTTCTTCGTCAAATACTTCAACGCAAAAGCAGGTTCCAAATACAGCAACTTCCGCAATGACTTCAGCAATTACTTTCTTAGTTTTGCCGATGGCTCGCGCCTCGAAATTATGACGCGCACCAGCTCGGCTGACCCGAAGAAAGACCGCTATCGCACAGGTTATCATCACCTTGCAATTTGCGTTGGCGACCGCAAAGACGTTGACGACATGATGAAGAAATTCGACGCAGACGGCGTTATCGTTGTTAGCGGCGCACGCACGACCGGCGACGGCTATTATGAGGCTGTTGTCGTCGACCCCGAAGGCAACGAAATAGAAATTATCGCGGAGCATGACGATTTCCGCGATTGATTAATTCGATTTAAGATTTTTACGGCGAAGGAGGAAGACGGAGTGCTTCTTAAGGCAGATAAAAACGAAACTCGCCAAAAGAGACATTTGCGCGTT
>CAMJKR010000120.1 GCA_946406415.1 uncultured Selenomonadales bacterium
CGCAAGTATCTGTACAAACCGTTGGCAATCCGTTTTCAAGCCGCGGATAACAGAACGTGCACTTCTCCGCCTTATTAGTTTTCCAGTTGTAATAAACTTTTTTGTAGGGACAAGCCGGTATGCAATGACGCCAGCCACGACAAATATCTTGGCTCACGAGGACAACGCCATCTTCCTCGCGCTTGTAAATCGCACCGCTTGGACACGCCGCCACGCATGCCGGATTTAAGCAGTGATTGCAGTTGCGCGGCAAATACTTCATGAAAATATCGCTGAACTCAAGCGCAATTTCCTCGCCGATTTTTTTCAAGTTAATATCTTTGCGAACGTCGTCGCCGCCTGCTAAGTCGTCATTCCAATTTGGTCCCCATTTAATTTCCATGCGCTGTTGACTTATCAGCGAACGAGGACGAGCAACCGGCTGATGTTTCTTGCGCGGCGAAGTGATAAGCGTTTCATAGTCGTAAGTCCACGGCTCATAATAATCGTCCATTTCGGGCTGTTCGGGGTGATAAAAAAGTTTCAAGAGACGTCCGAGTTTTGAACCGGTCTTTAAAACGAGTTCGCCGCCGTCGACTTCCCAGCCGCCCTTCCAATGTTCTTGATCTTCCCAATTTTTCGGGTAGCCGATACCGGGCTTAGTCTCCACGTTGTTAAAATACATATATTCTGCGCCGGGGCGATTCGTCCAAACATTTTTGCAGGTTATCGAGCAGGTGTGGCAACCTATGCATTTGTCGAGATTCATCACCATGCAAACTTGCGCTTTAATCTTCATGCCAAATAACCTCCTCTGCCTTGCGCACAACAACATAAATATCGCGCTGATTGCCCGTCGTGCCGTAGTAATTAAAGCCATAACTCAACTGACCGTAGCCGCCAATCATATGCGTTGGCTTCATGTGAATTCGCGTCGGGGTGTTGTGCGTGCCGCCGCGTGTACCGGAAATTTTAGACATTGGAACGTTAATATGTCTATCCTGCGCGTGATACATAAACATGACGCCGCGAGGCAAACGAGGTGTTACGACTGCGCGGCTGATAACTACGCCGTTGCGGTTATAAACTTCGCACCAATCGTTGTCCTTAACGTCAATTTCTGCCGCGTCTTTTTCGTTAATCCAAACCGTTTGCCCGCCTCTAAACAGCGTCAAAAGTTGCTGGCTGTCGAAATACATTGAGTGCGTTGACCATTTATTATGCGGCGTCAAAAATTTCAGCGTAATTTCTTTGGAAGTCTTAAGCGGATTTTTTAGCGGCTTAAAGTCCAAAATCGGTTTATAAACGCTCATCGCCTCGCCCCACTCAAACATCATCTCATGGTCGAGGTAGAAACTTTGACGTCCCGTAACTGTCCTAAACGGCACAAGTTGTTCAATGCTGACACTAAACGGAGTGAAGCGGCGATTTTGATTCGAGCCGGTAAACGTCGGCGAAGTAATAGTTTCGCGCGGCTGAATTGCAACCATTTCAAAAGTAAAGCGTTCACTCTCGCGGTCACTGGCAAGTTTCGTTAAGTCGCTTAAGCCGGTCTTTTTTTCCAAATCTTTCCACGCACGCACGGCAACTTTTCCGTTAGTCGTCGTCGACAAGCCCATAACCGCATCGCAAGCTTGCTTAGCTGTGAACAACGACGGCATACCATAGGAAATTAATTTTTTATCTTCGACAATGCCGTTGCGCGTGCGAATTTCCTCGTACAAATCATCTGACGCCCAGCCTAAGCCTTTCATGCCGTTGCCCTTTTGAATGTTCGGACCAAGCCCAACCCATTTATCGTAAAGTTTAGTATAGTCGCGTTCAATCATTGCGATTGCGGGCATAGTTTTACCAGGTATCGGTTCACATTCGCCTTTGCTCCAATCTAAAATTTTTCCTTCGGGTTGAGCAGTCTCGCCCTCTGTATCGTGCTGAATCGGAACTGCGAACACGTCTTTATAAATCGGCAATTTAGCTTCCGTCGCAACTTTGGAAACTGCCTTAGCCAACGTGTGGAAAATATCCCAGTCGCTTTTGGCTTCCCACAACGGGTCAACGGCGGCTTGGAACGGGTGAACAAACGGGTGCATATCCGTCGAGGACAAATCATCTTTCTCGTACCAAGTCGCAGTCGGCAATACAACGTCCGAATACAAAGCACTTGCCGCCATGCGGAAATCTAAATCAACCAACAAATCCAATTTGCCTTGCAACGCGCCGCCCGATTTTTTAAGTTCGGACTCGTCGCGCCATTTAATTTCCTCCGGCTTAACGATTGATTCTTCCTCAGCGAAAAGACTATTGCGCGTGCCGAGCAAATACTTTAGAAAATAATCGTGCCCCTTCGACGACGAACCGATTAAATTATTTCGCCAGATAAATAAATTGCGCGGGAAATTTTCGGGCGCGTCGGGGTCTTCCCAAGCAAATTCCAGCGATTTATTTTTCAAACTCTGCGCAACAAATTTTCTTATGCCGTCAATGCCTTCAAAGCCCGCCGCCTTAGCCTCGTCGAAAATTTTTTGTCCACTTTTGTTAAAGCACGGATAAGCCGGTAACCAGCCAAGACGCGCCGCCAAAATGTTATAATCGCCGGGGTGACGATAACGCGGCTTTGTGTCGGGTGAAACTAATTGCGCCGTGTCAATTTCCTCGTTGCGCCATTGGTCGGTTGCGAAATAATAAAATGACGTGCTGTTTTGAAGTTTTGCGCCGCCCTGCCAATCGGTACCAGTCATGACACGCGCCCAACCCTCAATCGGACGCAATTTTTCTTGCCCGACATAATGCGCCCAGCCGCCGCCGTTGCGCCCTTCACAACCACACATCATCAACAAATTTAAAATCGTGCGATAAATAACATCGGCGTGGAACCAGTGATTGATTCCGCCACCCATGATAACCATTGTGCGCCCGTTAGTTTTTAGCGCGTTGTCAGCAAATTCGCGAGCCGTGTGAATTACCATATCAGCATTGACGCCCGTAAATTTTTCTTGCCACTTCGGAGTATAGGGAGTGTCTTCCTCGTAAGAATTTGCGCATTCTCCGCCAAGCCCCGTGTCAATGCCGTAATTGGCAAGCGTTAAGTCGTAAACCGTTGTGACTAATTTCACGCCGTTGGAAGTTTTAATTTTCTTAACGGGAATTGCACGAGTTATCATAGGATTTTCGCCGCGGTCGTTTCCAAAGTAAGGCAACAAAATTTCTACAACGCCGTCGCGCTCCTTTAAAATCGACAGCTTAGGACGAATTGCCTCGCCCGTGTCAGAATTTTCTTCGCGCAAGTTCCATTTATTTTGCCTGTCCCAACGGTCGCCCATTGTGCCGTTCGGAATAACGAGCTTGCCGCTGATTTCGTCGATGACGTAATGTTTAAATTCGGCGTGCTTATCTTTGCGTCCAAAGTCTTTTGCGTTTAAAAATCTGCCGAGCTGATATTTGCCGTCGCGTTCGTCAATCGTAACTAAAAATGGGAAGTCGTTATACTTCCGCGAATAGTCAACGAAAAATTCTGCCGGCTCGCCCCAATAATATTCCTTTAAAATGACATGTCCCATAGCCATTGCCAACGCGGAGTCGGAGCCGGTTTTTAAACTAATCCACGTGTCAGCGACGGCAGTCGATTCGGCGTAGTCAGGCGCGATTGATACGACTTTCGTACCCTTATAACGGACTTCCGTCAAAAAATGTGCGTCGGGCGTTCTAGTTTGCGGAACGTTTGAACCCCAAGTAATTATGTAGCCGGCGTTATACCAGTCGCTACTTTCCGGAACGTCGGTTTGGTCGCCCCAAACTTGAGGGCTTGCAGGAGGCAAATCAGCGTACCAATCATAAAAACTTAATCCCGCGCCACCGAGCAGTTGAATAAATCTCATGCCGCCCGCATAACTCAACATTGACTTAGCGGGAATAACGCTGAATCCAAAAATCCTGTCGGGTCCATACTTTTCGGCAGTGTGCAAGACGCTTGCCGCAACGAGTTCTGAAACTTCGTCCCAATTCGAGCGTACGAAACCGCCCATGCCGCGAGCTTCTTTGTAGCGTTTCATTTTTGACGGGTCGTTAGCTATTGATTGCCACGCCTCGTAAGCCGTCGGATAATTTTTCCGCGCCTCCCGCCAAAGTTCAGCAAGTTCGCCGCGCAGATACGGATAACGAATTCTATGCGGGCTGTAAAGATACCACGAAAAACTTGCGCCGCGAGGACAGCCGCGAGGTTCAAAGTCGGGCATTTCCGGCGACGTTTCGGGGTAATCGTGCACTTGATTTTCCCATGCAACTAATCCGTTCTTAACGTAAATATTCCAACTGCAAGAGCCGGTACAGTTTACGCCGTGCGTTGAGCGAACGCATTTATCAAACGACCAGCGGTCACGATACATATTTTCCCAGTCGCGCCCGCCCTTGTTTATCTGTTGGTGGTCGCCGCGCTCTAGGGGGCTCAGGTATTTTAGTTTCTTTAAAATGTTGCCCACGCTATCACTCTCCTTTTATTTTAAAATTTTAACAAAAAAAAACCTCGACGAAAGTGATTAAAGTCACTGCCGAAGTATATTAGTTTGATATTTCTAAATTTCGCCGTTTAACCTTAAGCAATAAAAATTTTTCCTCAAAAAGTCTTGACAAAGGGACGTTGGGGGGGGGGATAATAGGCGGGAAAATATTGATTGTGGGAGGACTAGATGGAAGAATATTATCCTTATCCGTGCGAACGTTGCGGCGATTGTTGTCGGCATGTCGATTTGATTGACGCGATGAAAAGCTTCGACCGCGGCGACGGCGTATGCAAACATTTGACGGCGGACAATCTTTGCAATATTTATTCCGAGCGACCGCCGCTTTGCAATGGCGAATACGTTTACAAAAAATTTTTCGCCGACATGACAGTTGCGGACTTTCATCAACAGACACATGAACTTTGCAAAAAAATAAGGAGGCGAGAGATTGAAGGATTTTATAAAGAAATATCGCACGCTTGACGAACGGAACTTGGAAGCGACGCGGAAGAATTTGCTTGCGTTGCAAGAGGCGGGAGCTTATCCAAAAAAATTTGAATACCCGATAACATTGCAATTCGAGCTAACGGGGCAGTGCAACTTGAAATGCAAGCACTGCTACAATCGTTCGGGTGATGCCGACCGCGAAACTCTCATGACGCCGGAGCGGTGGTGCGAACTTGCGCGGCAAATTGTTTCAGACGGCGGAATTTTTCAATGCATAATTTCCGGCGGCGAACCACTTCTTTTGGGCGAAAAACTTTTCGAAATTATGGATATTCTCCACGACGACGGCACGAGTTTTGTAGTTATCTCAAACGGACTTTTGCTGACGAAAAAAATGGCGCGGCGATTCAACAAGTATCGTTACTTCTGGTTCCAAATTTCGATTGACGGTTCGACTGCCAAATTGCATGATGAGTTTCGGGGCTTAGAGGGCAGTTTCAATCGTGCAGTTAACGGCGCACTTGAGATTAGCGATTTGGGTATCCCGCTTGTCATTGCACACACCGTCACGCCGAAAAATTTAAATCACGTCGAGGAAATGGTAAACCTTTCCTACAATCTCGGCGCGAATTCAATTATTTTAGGCGAGGTTATGCCCAGCGGTAGAGCTTACGAGCACGAGGAGATTATTTTGACTGACGAGCAGAAAAATATTCTTTACGGGCAGATTGAGGAATTTAGCAAGAAATATCAGGGCAAAATAATGATTCAACGTTCGGCAGAACTAAAAATTCAAATGAAACGCTATCAACAGGAAGTCAACGCGGGCGGCATCATTCGTCCTAACGGCGACTTCCGGCTTGACTGCATGGCTCCGTTCACAATCGGCAATGTGCTTAATCAATCCGTTAAAGAGATTTGGCTTACGAAAGGCATTGACGCTTGGCAAGCTACTGATGTTAAAAATTATGTCGCGTCAATCGACGAGAACGCACAGACCGCCGCAATCATGAATCACGTTGACATTGACATTGCACTTTAAGGAGGGATTAGCTTGAAAAAAAGTTATCTATCGCCGATGATTTTCAACGCGAGCAATATGAAACTTACAGCAACTTCGCGGGGCAATAACTCGCCCGTGTTGGAGGCTCCAGAAGAAGGTGCAATTATCCCTGCGATTGCGTTAAGTGCCGTTATGACAGTAGTTCATGGTAGGAAGAATGTTGATTCAAAGGGTGCCGGTCTGCCAAATAGAAAAATTTAAGGAGATGTTTAGTATGAAAGAAACTTATGTACGTCCGATGGTTGCTAATGCAAGAGCTATGGACAATTCCAGTGAACTTTTCCCCGCAGTCGAAGCTCTCGCCGCGGGCTATGCAGCTGGCAAAGTTGTCAAAAAAGTTTTCAGCGGAGAAATTCCCGAAATGAGTTCTGCCGGTTTGGTTAAGCGCAAAGAGTTCAAAGATTAAGGAGACACTATGATTTTTTCTTGGCTTGAAGTCAAAGTTCCGCGTGTGATTTTCGTTAAAAAGCGCATGAATGACGACGTATTGATAATCTGCGCGGAGAACTTGTCAATTTATTACTTGAATTCAACGGCGGCATTTTTTATCGAGTTGGCAGACGGCAAGGCTACGATTGGTGACATTAAGAAGAAATTTCTTGCCCGCTACGCCGTAGACGAACGCGAACTTGAAAAAGATTTTGTCGAGATGATTCGCGATTTGCAGTGGAAAAAACTTTTAACTTTGGAGTGATTTTTATGGAGACGTACAAAAAACCGTTGATTGGTGGCGGGGGCAAAGAAGAAGAGCTTCCCTTTCCTATTGTGGCAGGAATTGGTTTTCTTACCGGTTTGACAAGTGATTTTACTCCTCACCCCGAACGTCAACGCGTGATTACCAAGCGCAAGAAAACACACGACTAAATGTTTTAAAGGAGGTGACTGACATGGAAACTTATAAAAAGCCCGTCGTCGCAAGTAAGAATAGTGAGCATAGTATTCTTCTTAGTTTGTTGTCACCGAAAATGATATTTGTCAAAGCCACGTCACCTGATGAAAATTTGCAAGATAATTTGCTGGCATTGACAACGCGCAAAAAGTCTGCAGAGT
>CAMJKR010000121.1 GCA_946406415.1 uncultured Selenomonadales bacterium
CTAAATTTTTCTCCTCTCTCTAATTTCTTGTCCACTTTATTGACTATTATCCAATGACAGAGTAATGGACGAAAATGCAAGCCAGTAGGAATCACGCTGACGCAACTCAAAACAAAGGCGCGAAAAGTCAAATGCGAACACGGGCTGGACTTGATAGTAATTGATTATCTTCAGATGATACAGAGTGAGGAGCACTACAGCGACAATCAAGTGCAGGAAGTATCGGAAATATAGCGTGGCTTGAAAGCCCTTATCCGTGAACTTGACATATTAGGTTTTGGCATAACTAAGCAGGGCAACTCGAACAGGAGGCCGATATATTCATGTTCCTCTATCGCAACGGCTCAACAGGTTCTCCCTATCTGAAGTTTGAAAAGGAATACATTTTATTTAGCAATTTATTTTGCTTTAAAGAAAATCTTTTCAGGCGCAAAGAAACCGTAGAAAGTGAATCTGCCGTTGGTAGCGTCGGCAAAATCTTCGCCGCAATGCTCAAAATCAAAATATCATTGAAAATTTGCAGGAAGTTATTGCCGCTGTATTCTTCAGCTAATCGAATTTCGCTAAACGCAAAAGATATCGTTAGTTTAAGAGTAAAATGTGTACACGTCGCTTGCAATGATTTTAGCCACATTTTTCAACACGTTAATAAACGGGGCACTTTTGCAGGCAAAGTAATCAAATGTCGTCTCTAACGTTTGAAATTCGTTATTATCGAAATTGTCAACGTCGTGAATTTTGCACTTGTGTAGATATGTTAAAAGTTGTTCCTCGTTTATAGTTCCGCACCTTGCGTCTTCGAGCAATTGGTGAGAAAATAGCCTAACTTAAAAGCAAAGAAGAACATTTGTTTTACGTAATATTGGATTCGGCGTGAACGCTCACACATTTGCACGTTTTATTTACGTTTCATTTCGCCGTATATGCGCTTGGTGGGATTTAACTGCTTTAGTATTGGGGTGAACTGCAACACGCAACTGATACAGATGAATAACAAAAACCCTTTGGCAAGTGTCGGAGGGTTTTTTTTCAATTAGGAATTATGAATTAGGATTTAGGAATGGAAAATTCGTTGACGGCGATAAAACTTTTTGTTAAAGTTTATTTTGAGGTGATTAAAATATGCGTAAAAAAATTTTGGCGGCATTGACGGCGGGATTTATCGCGTTTGGAAGTCTCGGAGCGGTTAATGCAATGCCGCGCGAACAAATTGCCGCCATTCAAGTTAAAAAGGCTAAGGATTTTAAGTTTTGGAATAAAAATTCAGTCGCTAAACAAAAATTAATCGAATATGTAGCCGACGTTACCAATAAACGCAGTAAAAATTTTATCCCGATCGAGGACAGAATTGCAGTTTTCGACGTTGACGGAACGATTGCTTGTGAAACGGCTCCATTTTGCTTTGATTTTATGATGTTCGTGTACCGTGCGCTTGATGACCCGAATTATTTTGCCTCCGCGCAGGATAGAGCCAATGCAGAGGCAGTTAAAGCCGCGATTTACAATAAAAAAATGACAAATGACGTGCGTCGCAAACATTGCGAGTCGAATGCGTCGGTTTTCGCGGGAATGACGGCTGAAGAGTTCGCCGCTTACACGAGAAATTATTTAAAAATGCCCGTCGAAGGTTTTGACAACTTAAAAGTCGGCGAGGCGTTTTATTTGCCGATGATTGAGGTAATTTCCTATCTTAAAGCAAATAATTTTAAAATTTACTTGGTAAGCGGCGCGGATAGGGATTATATGCGCACTTCAGCGGAAATTTTTCCCATTGACGGCATGATCGGCACCGATTATAAACACGTCGCGACGAATCAGGGCGATATTGACGGCATGGATTACACTTTGAAACCCGAAGATAAAGTTGTGCGCGGCGAATTCGTCAGCAAAGATATTAACATGAACAAAGTTAGTAATATGGCTCGCGAGATTGGCAAAAAACCCGTTCTTGCCTTCGGAAATTCAACCGGTGATAGTTCGATGATAAATTTTTCCATGCGCGACAATAAATATCGGACTTTGGCGTTTTTCGTTATCTGCGACGACTTGGAGCGCGAATTTGGCAATGTCGACAAGGCAAATAAATGCATAAAGCTGGCTGATGATAACGGCTGGATAAAAATTTCCATGCGCGACGACTTCAAAACGATTTACGGCGACAACGTCAAACTCTCGAAGTAAAAAAAATTTAGTTCGTCAATGGCGGAAATTTTTTAATCAAAATTTTAGGAAATGTTGCAAAGTTTTTATTGACAGTTAAAGTTGTAACATATATACTTAAACAAATTCCGTTACAAAGCGGTAATATTTCGTAAAATTTGAGGGTGCGGCAAGTGACAAAAAAGGAGGGTAGTGACGTCAAGCGCACAGGCAATTACCATTAAAATAGGAGGAAATAATATGGCTGTAGTAGATTATAGTGATTACACTACTGGCGTTATTCGCATCGGCGAAGATGACAGGCAGATTTATTCGATCAAAGGCGGTAGCGGCGACGATACGCTGGGAGGCAACAAAGGTAGCGATACCATTGAGGGCGGCAAAGGTAACGACTCGCTCAAAGGTGGTGCCGGCGCAGACACTTTCGTCTATAACAAAGGCGACGGCAACGACGTTATCGCGGATTACGAAGAAGACGATAAAATTATCTTTAATTCGGACACAGTTAACAAAGTCACTGCAAAGAATGGCGACTACATTATTACCCTCGCCAGCAAAGGAAATATAACTATCCAAGGCGGCGCGGACAAAGTCATCTCCTACTCTGACGAAACCGGCGAGCACACCTATCCCGAAACCGTTAAATTTAATGCCAAAGGCACGGCGGCAACTCTCACGTCTTCTTACATGAAAGATGGCTTCGATACTGCCACTTACGAAGACGGCGATGCGATTAAAACTATTGACGCCTCGGCTGTTGAACACGACTTAACAATTACTGCTAATAAGCTCGCTAACAAAATCATTGGCACCGAAGAAGATGACTATATTGACGGCGGCGCGGGCAAGGACACAATCCTCGGCGGCGACGGTAATGATACTATTCTCGGCGGCAAGGGCAATGATAACTTGACTGGCGGCGACGGCAAAAACGTTTTCGTTTATAACAACGGCGACGGTAACGACGTTATCACCGATTACAAACAAGGTGACGTTATTCAAATAGCCTCCGGCACAATTAACACTACTGCGCAACTCAAAGGCAACGATTATGTCTTCACTGTTGGTAAGGGCACAATCACTGTCAAAGACTCCAAAAATAAATATATCCATGTTGTTGATGCATACGGTAATGATTTTTGGTGGCCTGACTATCCTGGCGAGGATGGCTGGACTTATTCAAATGCCAAAGTTACGCTTAATAAAAAATACAGAGATGACACCTTTGATGTTTCTGTGTTTGATGACTTCGCAGGCGTAGCTAAGACGATTGACGGTTCGGCTGTCACTCACGACATGACTATTATCGCCAATAAACAGGCTAACAGAATTATCGGCACTGACGAAAACGATTACATCGACGGCGCGGCTGGCAAGGATACAATTCTCGGCGGCGACGGAAATGATACGCTCGTTGGCGGCAAAGGCAATGACAGCTTGACCGGCGGTGCAGGCGCGGATGTCTTCGTTTACAACAAAGGCGACGGCAATGACATTATCGTTGACTACGAGGAAGATGATCAAATCGTCTTTAATTCGGACACGGTTAACAAGATCGCCGCGAGTAATGGCAACTACATCATTACCCTTGCAAGCAAAGCTAAGATAACTATTAAAGGCGGCGCGGACAAAGTCATTTCTTACTCTGACGAAACCGGCGATCACACCTATCCCGAAACCGTTAAATTTAATGCCAATGGCACGGCGGCAACACTTACGTCTTCTTACATGAAAGATAGCTTCGATACTGCCACTTACGAAGACGGCGATGCGATTAAAACTATTGACGCCTCGGCTGTTGAACACAACTTGACAATCACGGGTAACAAGCTCGCTAACGCCATCACTGGCACTGAAGGAGACGACTACATTGACGGCGGTGCTGGCGCGGACAAAATCAATGGCGGCGACGGTAATGATACTATCGTTGGCGGCAAGGGCAATGACAGCTTGACCGGCGGCGACGGTGCGGACGTCTTCGTTTGGAATAAGGGCGACGGCAATGACAAAATCCTCGACTATGAAAACGAGGATGCTATTCAGTTTAACTCCGACACCGTTAAGAAAGTTTCTAAGAGCGGCAATAATCTTATCTTCACGCTCGCAAGTAATGCTAAGTTGACAGTCGTGGGCGGCGCAGAAGATGGCAAAGTTATCAGCTACTCTGACGAAAAAGGCGAATACACCTATCCCGAAATCGTTAAATTTAATGCCAATGGCACGGCGGCAACGCTTACGTCTTCTTATGTTAAAGATGGCTTCGATACTGCCACTTACGAAGACGGTGATGCGATTAAAGCTATTGACGCTTCCGCTGTTGAACACAACTTGACAATCACGGGTAACAAGCTCGCTAACACCATCATTGGCACTGGCGACGATGACTATATTGACGGCGGTGCTGGTGCGGACAAAATCAATGGCGGCGACGGAAATGATACTATCGTTGGCGGCAAGGGCAATGACAACTTGACCGGCGGCGACGGCGCGGATGTCTTCGTTTGGAATAAGGGCGACGGCAATGACAAAATCCTCGACTACGAAAACGAGGATGCCATTCAGTTCAATTCCGACACTGTTAACAAAGTTGCTAAGAGCGGCAGTAATGTTATCTTTACGCTCGCAAGCAAAGCTAAGTTGACAGTCGTGGGCGGCGCAGAATCGGGTAAAGTTATCAGCTACTCTGATGCAAACGGCGAATATACTTATCCCGAAGTTGTCGATACTGTCGAATTCTCTCAAAACGGCAAAGGCGTAACTATTAAAGCCGAATACACCGAGGATAGCTTCGACATTGCCGACTATGCCGATTATAAAGATACCGTCATAACGATTAACGCTTCGGCAGCAAATCAAGACTTGGAAATCACCGCTAACAAGAAAAACAATATCATCACCGGCGGCGACGGCAACGACACTATCAATGGCGGCGCGGGCAATGACAAAATCAATGGCGGCAAAGCTGCTGACGTTCTTTATGGCGGCGCGGGAGCTGACACCCTCGAAGGCGGCGCAGGCAATGACACCTTGACGGGCGGCGCAGGCGCGGATGTCTTCGTTTGGAGCAAAGGCGGCGGCAACGATACAATCGTCGACTTCACCAATGAAGATAGCCTCGAAATTAAATCGGACACCGTTAAGAAATTTACAACCAGCAAGAACGGTAAAGATGTTGTCCTTAACCTTACCAGCGGAAAGAAGATAACATTTAAAGACGCCGCAGATAAATTTATCAGCTACACCGATGCTAACGGCCCGGGCATTTATCCCGACACTCCGGTTATCTACAATGAGGATCATACGGGCGCAACGCTTAGCGCAAACTACACCGATAGCCAATTCACTCCGGACGAGTACAGCGACTATGCTACCACGATTGAGACGATTGACGCTTCGGCTGTCACCAATGACATTGAGATAACGGGCAACGCTAAGGCGAACAGAATCACCGGTAGCGACCAGAATGACACGCTTAACGGCGGCGCGGGCAATGATATCCTCTGGGGCGGCAAAGGCGATGACTCGCTCTGGGGCGGCAAAGGAACCGATACGCTCTATGGCGGCGACGGCGCAGATACCTTCATTTACAACAGCGGCGACGGCAAAACTGTTATCGCGGACTTCGCTGAAATCGATATTATCATGGTTCAGACTGGCAAAGTCGGCAGTTACAGCGCACGTGGTAACGATGTCACTTTCGAGACTGACAACGGCAGTGGTTCGATCGTCGTGCAGGGCGGCGCGGACAAACATATCGAAATCGTTGATAGTTCCGGCAACCTCTTGAAACATTACTCGCCCTGAGATTAAGACACGGAATTTAATCAAGACAAATCAATAACGATTAAATTTATCCCGTCGAAAAACTCGGCGGGATTTTTTTTATTCAAATATTTTTTATAGCAGACGATTGCCGTTGTCAAAGTCGTAAAGCGATTCTGCCTCGTCGATAATTTCTTTAAGCTCCGGTCGCGTAGAATATTTTTGCATATTGATATAAAAATTTTCTCTGTGAATGACAACCGAACGAATGAACGCCGCCGCATAATCAGAAAAAATTCCTTCCGCGTCGAAGAGCCGCCAAAAATTTTTAACACTATCTTCCGTCGCAACGTCGTATTCGATTCGGTGAAGTATTCGCGATAAATCTGCGCGGACTTCGGGCGTGAACATAGATTTTAACAGCGCGAGTTCCGGCATTGAACGCGACGCACGCACCAGCCAAAATTCTGTCTGTAAATCGTCGTCGAAGTTGTCGAAGCCGCAAGTTATCAGCCGCTCCAACAGTTCGGGCGGCGAATTTTTTTTCAGCGGTAAAACTTGCACCTCTTTATAAAACGAGGCGTATAACAGTCGCTCAAATTCCGTGCGCGTGTAAAGTCTCGACACAATTCCGCCGAACGCGCCGCGCATTAGCCGTTCCAAAACTTTCCAATGGCGAATATTTCTAAAACTTGTCAGCCAACAGCCAGTTTGCTTTAAAAATGTCGAAAAGCCCGCCGCAATGTCTTGAGGATTCGTCACGACCTCCAAAGTTAAATCGCCGATTATTAAATCGAAAAATTCTTCCGCAAATGGCAAGCGTTCCTCGCGATAATCCAAATAAATCGTGTTCGGATATTTTAAATCTTCATTTGAAGTCACAAAAAAAATTTCAGCCGCCGGAAATCTCTCGCGTAGCGGCTCAATGTACGCAAAACTTTCGACGACCAAAATTTTCTCAAAAAAATCTTCTCCTGATATAAATTCCGTCAAGCTCGGTTTAATTTCTTCCATAAGTAAATCTCCAATCATTCCTAATTGAAAAAACCCTCCGACTCGCCGCCGAAGGGCTTTTTTTAACTTGCAATTTTTTGTTTTTGCCTACGGAGACGC
>CAMJKR010000122.1 GCA_946406415.1 uncultured Selenomonadales bacterium
CCTAAATTCTGTAAAGAGTCAATGACGCAGAGGCAATCGGGGCGAACGTGTTGCATAACGAAACGCATTTTTGATTCGGGTAAAGCCACGCCGCCACCCGTCCACGGTTTAGAAGAGTCAAGGCAACGCATAAAAAGCCCGAAACCCTTATTGGGCGTGCACTCGGCGTTATAGTTAAGATTCAAAACATAAGCATAAGTCGAGGCGTAATCAATAAGATGTTCGCTGTTGCGCGTATTAAAATTGGCGGGAGCTTGACGCACGTCGACGAATTGATTGTATTTGTAATTCCAATCGCCCGACCAGTAGTGATTATTATTGAGTTTGGTATAGGGAATGGCGCAACCGGGGTCGGGCGCAATGCCGAATGCATAATCGAAACGGAACGTGCCGACGGGAGTTTTATTATCGTCTATTCTGATTTTGCCTAGCCCATTTTTACCGATAAAACCCGGCGTCGTCATGATTTGTTCCCATTCGCCGTTGAGATTTTTTTCGTGCATGGAAATCCAAGCTGTTGTCCCTTGAATACCTGCGACAATAACCATTTGCTCGGAATTTTTAGCGGCGGGTAAATTCTTAACCCATTGCGGCGAGGGCGTCGCTGCCTGCGCGGACTGACAGATAAATATCATTAATGCCACCAATCCCAAAAATATTTTACGCATAACGTTACATCCTTTCGGGCGCAGAAACGCCTAACAAGCTTAATGCGTGTTGAATTGTATGTTGAGTGACTTTGAGCAGGGCAATCCGCGCAATCGCCAAATCTTTCTCGACGCCCAAAATCCTGCAATCGCGGTAAAATGCGCTGAACGTCGACGCCAAATCATAAACATAGCGGGCAATGCGTTGTGGCGCGTATTCAATCGCCGCCTTCTCAATCTCGTCGGGGTACTCGAAAATTTTATTTATCAAGTCAATTTCCGAAGTCGAATTCATCAGCGAAAATTTCGGCTCGCCGTCAATTTCCAAACCAGCCTCCTTTGCTTGACGGAAGATTGAACAAATCCTCGCGTGCGCATATTGAATGTAGTAAACGGGATTATCCGCGCTCTGCGACTTCGCCAAATCCAAATCAAAATCCAGTTGACTTTCCGTCGAACGCATGAGGAAAAAATATCTCGCCGCGTCGGTTCCAACTTCCTCCATAAGTTCGCGCAGAGGAATTGCCGTGCCCATGCGTTTAGACATTTTAACAGCCTCGCCGCTCCTGAACAGCGAAACCATTTGCAAGAAAATAATTTTGAGCTTATCGGCGTCGTAGCCGAGCATAGACATAGCCGCCTTGACGCGCGCAACGTAGCCATGATGATCCGCGCCCCAAAGATTTATCAGCTCACCAAAGCCGCGCTCAAATTTATTTTTGTGATAGGCAATGTCAGCGGCAAGATAAGTTGCCTCGCCGTTCGCACGAACAACCACGCGGTCTTTATCGTCGCCATATTTTGAACTCGCCAGCCAAAGTGCGCCGTCCTTTTCGTAAATGCCGCCCTTCTCCTTGAGCGTTTCAATCGCCGCGTTAATCTTGTCGGGATGCAAAGTTCTTTCACTAAACCAAACATCAAAGTGCACGCGGAATTTTTCCAAGTCGTCTTGAAGCTCCAGCATTTTATCAGCGTAGGCAAGTTCGCCCAAAATTTTCAAGCGTTCGTCTTCAGGCAAGTTCAAAAATTTATCGCCGTGCCGAGCAATAATCCTTTTAGCCGTGTCGATAATATCCTCGCCAAGATAGCCGTCCTCCGGGAAGTCAACTTTTTGTCCGAGCAACTCAAGATAACGGACGTTGACGGAAATTGTAAGCTTGTCCATTTGATTGCCGGCGTCGTTAATATAATATTCGCTCTCGACGTTATAGCCCGCCGCCCGCATGATGTTAACGATAGCTGAACCTGCCGCCGCGCCGCGTCCGTGCCCAACGTGCAAAAGCCCCGTCGGATTCGCGCTAACGTATTCGATTTGAATCGTGACGTTATTTTTGCAAGGCAGGCAACCAAAATTTTTCCCCGCGTCGTAAATGTCCTTAAGCTCGCGATAAATCACGTCGGATTTTAGATAAAAATTCATGAAGCCCGCGCCCGCAATTTCAATCCGATCGAATAAGTCGGAAGTGATTCGCGATTTAATTTCCTCAGCGATTTTGCGCGGCGACGTGCGGAAAATTTTAGCGGTTTGCATGGCGAAATTCGTTGCGAAGTCTCCGAACTCTTTTTTAGGCGGAACTTCTAATGCGACTTCTGGCAATGCGTCCGAAAATTTTAATGCGCCGTCTTGCATTGCCGCCTCGACTGCTACCTTGACGACTGCCGCGATTTTATCTTTAGTCTGCAATTTTTTCCCTCCCATAAAGTTTTAAATCAATATTCGGCGAATGAAAGCTTATTCCTGCCCAAAACTTTTGACGGCTAAAGCGCGGCGATTATCTAAAAATTTTAACGGTTAATCGCGCTAACTGGATGCAACGTCACGTTGCTTCCTGCGTGGTGTTGACAGTGAAAAATAAATATGATTTAATCATGAACGAGCGGATGTGGCGGAATTGGCAGACGCGCCGGACTTAGGATCCGTTGCCTTCGGGCGTGAGGGTTCGACCCCCTCCATCCGCACCAACTTTAGTGGCTAGTGGTTAGTGGCTAGTGATTAGGAGAGGATTTTATGAACTGGGCGGAACTTATAATCGCGTCGTATCTTATCGGCTCGATACCAATGGGATTAATTTTCGGCAAACTCATTTGGAAAAAAGACTTGCGGCGTTTTGGTTCGCACAACATCGGCGCGACCAATGCTTGGCGGATTCTCGGCAAGAAAGCAGGTCTTTTAATTTTTGTTCTCGACTTTCTTAAAGGTCAAATTGGTGTTATGCTCGGCGCGTGTCTATTTGCCTCGCCCGGCGCAATGGTTTTGGGCGGTCTGTTCGCTATGCTCGGTCATATGTTCCCGATTTTCCTCTTTTTTAGAGGCGGCAAGGGCGTCGCAACTGGTCTCGGTGTTATCACCGCGCTTATGCCCAAAATTACCGCGATTGTCGTTGTCGTCTGGCTCGTGCTGTTCTTAATTACGCGCTATGTTTCGGTTGCGTCAATCGTCGCGGCTGTCTTAACTCCGATTCTCGCGGCGGTGTTCAAAGAGCCGATAATTTATTTCCTGTTCGGACTTGTCGCGGCAGTTGTTATCGTCTTCCGTCACAGAGATAATATTAAACGACTTAAAGCCGGCAATGAAAATAAATTTTAAGTGGTGATAAATTTGGCGAAGAAAATAATTTTACTCCTCGCGCTGATATTGTTGACGGCAACAACGAACGTCGAGGCGGCAGAAGAAGAAAATAATTCGCCGTTCGACATATTGGCGGAGGCTTATTCTGCTGACGAGAACGAAGCGATTGCGTTTATTAAGACGAAACCGAGCGGCGAGTATGCTTTTTTGGCGGCGGCAAAAAATTTGGGACCTGTCGGGATTGTTCCCTATTCCCGCGAAATGTACAATTTTTATCTGGATAAAAACGAGCAAGGAAATTATTCGCCGGTAATTTTCGTAATGCTGATTCCGCAACAGGAACACGGACAACTTGATGACGAATTAGGCGATTGGGACGAAAATCTCCATATCATACCGGTTTACGCGATATTTGACGTTAAGGACGGGCAAGTCATTTGCGAAAAACCGTTTTATTCGGCAAGCGAACTTAAAGCCTCACATTATCAAGCAAAGATTCAAAATCCGGCGCACGAACGACTGATTGAAGTTTTCTTGACTAATCTGCCGCGTCTCCACGAAGTTATAGACAGTAATAATATTTCCATGCCATAAAGTTTTTTCCCCGTTAAAGCACGGGGATTTTTTTATGCAAAGAAGTGCACAGCTGAAAAATTTATGGTACAATCTGCGGAGAAAAAATTTTCGACTCGGCAGGGAGTGATAAACGTGGAAAATTTGCTGAACTATTTGATAGTAATTTTGATGACGACGGGCGTAATTTTTGGCGGGAAGGCGTTTTGGGATTGGAAAAAAAATCGGACGCCGCAACTTGACTTAAAAGAGCTGGAGTCGGAGCGGGCGCAATACTTGCAAGAAAACTTCGACAAGGCGACCAACGATTATAATTACTTGGAAACGTCGTTGGAAAATATTTCCGACCGCGAGCTTGTCAATCAGTTGCGTTTGCTTCAGCGCACCGCTAAAAATTTGTTGACGCACCTTGAGAAAAATCCCGAACGAATCGCGTTGGCGTACAAGTTTATTGATTATTATCAAGACCGCGCAGTTAAAATCGTCAAGCAGTATCAGGAGCTTGAAGAAACGCATTTGTCAACAGATAAGGTTCAAGACTTGAAACAGCGCATGAAACGAACGCTTGCCGCCCTCGACGAAGCCTATCAAGACCAATTCGAGCACATACTAAACGACCAGATTATTTCTGCCGACGCCGAATTGACGGTTATGGAGCAACAACTCAACTCTGATGGCATTGACACCAAAACAATCGATGTTGGCTCTGTCGACAAATACGGCAATGTTCGGATTGATACGGACTTGCTTGACCGCCCGATTGAAAATGCGACGCCGCGAAAATTTTTCCCGCAAGGTATGCAACGTCGTCGGCGCGGTGAAGTTGACGCCTTGCCGCCGGATTTACCTTTTCCGGAAGAAGACCGCCCGCAAATCGTCCAAACAAAGCTGATTCAATCGGCGTTGGCAATTTTTCTCGGCTCATTCGGGGCGCACAAATTTTATCAAGGCAAAACGATTCAAGGGATAATTTATTTCTTGCTGTCGTGGACAACGTTGCCTATGTGGGTCAGCCTCGTCGAGGGTATTCGCTATCTGTTCATGCCCGTCGAAGATTTTTACACTCAATACATTAAAAAGAACGAACGCCGCAATAAAAATAATCGGCGCAGATAATTTTCAAAGGAGCGATTAAAATGGCAGACATAAACCTTGATGACTTAATGGCAAAGAAAAAATCCAGTGCGTCGGACAGTCAAGCCGTCGTACCTGTGGAACCCGCCAAAGAAATCGAAAAAGTCACTCAGCAAATCGAAACGCTTTCGCCCGAAGAAAAAGCTAAAGTCCAGGCGATAAAAGACGAGATTGATTTAACGGATTCAAGCACGCCGCTAAGTTTCGGTGCGCCCGCGCAGAAGGAAATCGCGCAATTCTCCGATAGCATTCTCGCTAAAGTTCGCAGTAAGGACGCGGGCGAAGTCGGCACGCTTTTAAACGATTTAGTTTCCAAAGTTAAAGGTTTCGACGTGACTAAAAAGAGCGGCGGCTTCTTGAGCAACCTCCCAATTATCGGTTCGCTCGTCAACAAAGCTGATGACATGATGCAAGGCTACGAAAAACTTTCCACGCAAGTTGAAAAGATTCAAGCCGGATTGGAAAATTCCAAAGTCAAGATGATGGAGGATGTCGTTATGTTCGACACGCTTTATCAAAAAAATCTCGACTACTTTAAGGACTTGCAACTTTATATCCGCGCCGGCGAGGAAAAACTCGACGAAATGCGCACGACAACTTTACCTAAACTCCGCGCTCAAGCTACGGCGACCGGCGACCCTATGGCGGTTCAAGTTGTCAGCGATTTTGAACAGAGCGTTGACCGTTTCGAGAAAAAAATCCACGACCTTAAACTTAGTAAGACGCTCGCTATCCAAACCGCGCCGCAAATCCGTTTGATTCAAAATAACGACCGCGTTTTAATCGACCGCGTACAATCGGCGATTTATCACACGATACCGCTTTGGAAAAATCAAATGGTTATCGCGCTCGGCTTAACGCGCCAAAAAGAAGTTATCGAAATGCAACGCGCAGTTACCGACGCCACCAACGACCTTTTGAAACGCAACGCTGAAATGCTTAAACAAAATTCAATCGACACGGCTAAGGCAAATGAACGCGGCGTTGTCGACATTGAAACCGTTAAGAAGGTCAACGAGGATTTAATTTCGACGATTCAAGAGACGCTCCGAATTCAGCAGGAAGGGCGGCAGAAACGTCAAGCTGCAGAAAAAGAACTCGTCGCGATTGAAGGGCGGCTAAAGGACGCACTGCTTAAAAATGCCACCAGAGCTTAAACTATGGCGAAAGTAAAAAAGGACAGGGAATTTGTTCAAAGGCGAATCATAAAGCTCGTAATGGTTTTGCTGTTTTTAATGAGCGTTGTCGTTTTAAGATATGCATGGTTGCAACTCGTTCAGGGCAGTGAACTTGCCGAGCGCATGCGTTATCAAGTTGGGCATGATTATTCGGTTCAATCGCCGCGCGGCGCAATCGTCGACAGGAATGGGCGCGAACTTGCCGTTAGCACAATGACTAAATCGCTATTCGTCGACCCGAATCACGTTGAAAATCCTACACAACTTGCGCAAGATTTAGCACCGCTCGTTGGCAAAACTGAACAGGAAATTTTAGACGACATAGCAGTTGGCGGCGGTTTTTCGTGGGTTAAGCGGCGGTTGGAGCAATCCGAGTACGAGGCGATTCGGGCATTGATTCGCGAAAAAGGTTACGCCGTGTGTTTAGGTTTTCGCGACGAGGCTAAGCGTTATTATCCAAATGACGTGCTTGCGGCAAATGTTTTGGGTTTCGTTGGCACAGACGACAAAGGGCTTGACGGCATTGAGCAGGCATTGGACAAGTACATTAAAGGCGAAGTCACCGAATCATTTATCTACGCTGACACGCAGGAACGCCCGATTCTTGAATCGATTTTCACGCCGCACGGCTATCAAGGCGACCGTTGCAAGACGATTCAGCTGACGATTGATAGCGCGATTCAATTTATCGTCGAACAGGAACTTGATAGAGCTATGGCGGAAAATGATCCCGTTGCGATAACTTGCATTGTAATGGATCCTCGCACGGGCGAAGTTTTAGCAATGGCAAATCGTCCCTCCTACAATCCAAATCGTTTCTGGGATTACGATCAAGAAGTTTGGAAAAATAAATCCGTTTCCTCAATCTACGAGCCTGGCTCCACTTTTAAAGCGGTTGTTGCAGGAGCTTTGTTGCAGGAAGGTATCG
>CAMJKR010000123.1 GCA_946406415.1 uncultured Selenomonadales bacterium
TTATCTTTGTCGACTTCTTCGGAGGGCAACGGCGCGGGGTTCTCGAAGTCAATCAAGACGACCGGCGCGACTTCAGCGGTCTCTGGAACTTCGGCGGCTTCACTGGTCAAGGCAGCGTCTTCGCGGGACTGTGCAGCAGTTTTGCCTTCGTGCTCGGATTCGACATAACGCACAACATCAATTTCGACCGGCACGCCCATATATCTATCAAGCGACGCCTTAGCCACGTTGTAGTTGTAAAGAGCCGTGAAATAATTCGAGCGAGACTCCATTAACTTTTCCGAGGCGTCCATAACTTCAAGGTTTGTGCCCACGCCCGCCGCGTATCGAACCTGAGCAATTTTATAGTTCTCTTCGCCGAGGACAACTGCCGCTTGCGTGGTGCCGATATTCCTTTCTGCCGCGTGCAGGTCGAGGAAAGCCGATTGCACTTCAAGCTGAATTTGTTCACGGGTCTGGGCGGCGACCTCTTGTGCACGAATCAAAGCCGCATCCGCCTGATTGACTTGCGCACGAGTTATGCCGCCGTCAAAGATATTCCAACTTGCACTTACGCCAATCGACCACTGGTCGTTAGTCTTATGTCCAAACATATTTTCCGTATCGATTTCTTTGGAAATGCCCGCGTTGACAGACGGATACCAACCCGACTTAGCAGATTTTTTTGCTGATTCGGCTTGTTTAACGGTGTAATCAGCCATTGCGACATCTGCGCGATTCTCCAAAGCGTAAGCCGTGCAATCGCCTAAGTTCAATTCATATTTTCTGTAAGTTAACGTATCTTGCGGGCGAATAACCGTATCTGCAGGTAAACCGATATAATTGTTCAAAGTAGCAACTGCAACGTCATAACTATTTTGAATGTTTACGAGATTTTGCATAGCGTTGGCAAGTTCGACCTGCGACTCTAACACGTCAACCTTAGCAACGGTGCCCACGCGGAATTGGGCGTTGACGTTGCGCAAATGCTCCTGCAAAGTTAAAACTTCTTCCTCGTAAACTTCGATTAAATTTCTGCTCTGCAAAACGTCAAAATAATAAATCGTCGACTGCAAACGAACAACTTGCATAGTATTTTCAAGCGACAAATCCGCCGAGCTTAAAGCGTAACGAGCAGACTTGCGCCCCTCTCTTAGCCTTCCGCCTTGATAAATCGGCATGGAAACTGAACCGGTATTTGAAAAGGCGCGGTTTCTGTTTGAGCCATCATAAGCCATACCGCCGACTCGTGCGCCGCTCCAACTCCACGTTACTTGCGGATTGCCTTGACGACGTGCCTCGCTCAAGCTCCAGAAAGCTCCCTCGCGTTCAGCAACAGATTCTTTAATCGTGCGGTTATTTTCATAGGCGCGCTGGATTGTCTCATCAAGCGAAATATTTACCACATCAGCCGCGTTGACCGTGCCCGCCGAAAAAATCATCATGCCCGCGACGAGTGCCGTCGCCAATTTCCTGCGAATATTTTTCTTGATACGTTTGGAAATTTTCATTTCAATCACTCCCTATTCTTTTATTTTAAGCGGCGTGCCTTCGCGCAGATTGGTTAAGCCTTCGACAACAACCGAATCTCCAGCTTTCAAGCCGTCGTTTACAATGAATTGATTACCCAATTTGCCGCCCAGCGAAACTTTTTTCAAGGCGGCTGTTTTATTATCATCAACGAAGACAAAATTTCCTCCGTCGCGCTGTTGAATTGCACTTTCCGGAACGAGCAAGACATTAGAAACTTTCACGTCGTCAAACTCAATTTGAACATCATTGCCCAAAAGTAACAGTTCGTCGGAATTATCAAACGTAACCTCAGCAGTCGTATCGTTTACAAAATTAAGCTTGCCTGCGCGGGGATAAGTTGTGCCGTCGTTAAACTTCAGAGAAATTTTTGGTTGACTTGTCGACAAGAAATTTTTCTCCGCCGCTGAAACTTCAAAGCGAACGATTGCCGGATTAGTCCTTCCGATTTTAGCAAGAACAGTTTCATTGGCGAGGACAGCTTCACCGACGCGGAAATTTTCAACACCCATTTGACCTGTTATCGGCGCGTGAATTGTGCCCGCTTCCGATTCTTCCTCTAAGCTTTTAATTCGCTCTTGCAGTTCGGCGATTTCTGCTTGAAGTTCTCCGACGGGATTTTTCTGCGCCATTTCCTTAGGCAACGTCGTCATCAACTCTCCTAATTTTGCCCTTGCTTGAATCAATTCGGTTGCAGTCTCCGGATTGCCGACTCTGAAAAGTTTTTGCCCTTCTGTAACTTCGTCGCCGTCCTTGAAAAATTTTTCTAAGACAGTGCCCGAAATATTAGAGTGAATCATTAGTTCGTGGCTTAAAGAAATTTTCCCCTCGTGCGTTAATGTCAAAGTTTCGTTCGATGAAATTTTTTCCGTTTTGACTTCAACAGGCTCCTCGTTTGAACAGCCCGCAAAAAAAATTATCATCACAAAAAATATCGCCAAAAATTTTTTCATGTTAGAACTCCTGCTTTAGTCCGAAGTAAAAAGCGCGGTCTCTCTTTTTATTGACGGCGTGCCATTCGCCGAGCAGATAAGTTGAGTCGGCAACTCTGAATTGTGACTTCAAACGAACTTTGCCGTCGTTTAAGTCGTAAGCTTCAGCGGAAAATTTAAAATCTTTTCCGGCGTAGGCGTCCAGTCCAATGCCCGGTTTGCCCGCGATAATTCCCGCACGTGCTCCAAAGTCCGTTCCGAATTTTTTACCGCCTTGAAGATTTAATTTTGTATGGTTGCCAATATCTTCCGCGCCGAGTATCAAAGATTTATCATCGCTTGTCACGTCCAGATTAAAATTCGTTTTCCAGTCGTGAGCTTTGCCGCTGTATAGTATATCAACAGAGGGTGTTACGTCAATCTTAGAAATTTTATCCGCTGTACCTTCCACTTTGCCCAAAAGTTTATCGGCGCGTTCGGTTATACTGCGAGCGTTGCTGACGGTTGCTTTTAAATCTTCGGCAACTTTTGGATCGCCGGCGAATTTATTCATGTTATCCGCCATGTTCGCCACGTTGCTTGAAGTTTTAGCAATGTTATCAAGCGTCATTTTAAGTTCCTCGACAGTTTGCGGATCGCCGGCGAATTTGTCCAGATTAGCAGTCATGTGCTCAACATTAGCCATTGCACTATTCATGCCGGCAACTGCGCCATTCATTTGTTTGATCATGTCGTGAAAGAGATCCTCGTTCTCGGTTGCGATTCGCTCAAAGGCACCAGTCATATTGTTCACGTTCGCGGAGGCGTTCTCCATATTTTTGCTCATCTCGACGACAGATTTTTTAAAAGTATCGTCGCCAATAATCGCGTGCACGTCGTTTAAAAGCATCTCAACTTTGTCCATAACTTTGGTCAAGCCGTCGAACATTTGATCCATACCCGCTTCGTCCGTGCCGTAAAGATAATCTCCGTTTTGAAGATATTCGCCGTTATCGACTTTCGGCTGAAAGTTTATAAATTTTTCGCCCATGACACCGCTTGAGGTTATCGAAACTTTTGACTGCTTCGGAATTTTCGCGTCGGGATTAACCGCCATTGTAACTGTAACTCCCGTTCCCTCCGGCGTAATTTGAGTAACCTTGCCGACTAAAACGCCGCTCAATCGAACGTCCGATTGTTGCTGAAGTCCGACGACCTGTTTAAAACCCGCGTATAAAGTATAATCGTCACTGTTGCCGAAATGAAAATCTCCAAGACCGGCCGCCGCACCTCCTAATAACATCAATCCGCCGACAGTGAACGCTCCAACTTTTGCTTCAACTGACATTACCTCGCCTCCTGAAAAAATTTTTATGCTAAATGATTCCTTATGGCAACAGCGATTTCATACGCAAGCGGCACGGGCACGGCATTGCCAATCATCTTATATGCATCATCAATTTTAGAATATACGAATTTAAAATCATCTGGAAAACCTTGCACGCGAGCAATTTCCCTAACTGTCATTCGACGATACAAATGCTCTTTACCTTTTACGAAACGACGATCATTTTGACCGAAAAAAATCATTTTAGGGGCCTGCGGGTGCAGTTGACAATGACGTCCTGAAGCTTGGACAGTAAAAGCTTGCTCGTCCCAAGATTTTACGCGGTTACGACTCATGAAAATTGTCGAATAAGTACCCGTGAAAAATTCATTGTTATTTTCCGCTTGTACATTATGATAATTTCCTAAAGCAGAGGGAATAGCCGAAAATTGCAAGTCCCAAATAACGTTGCGAAGAGTTAATTTTTTTGAATCTATTTCCGTTGAGCCTCGCGGGAACTTAAAATTTATTTTTAAATCTTGTCGAAAGCCAATGTAAAAAACTCTCTTGCGTTCTTGAGCTACGCCGTAATTTTTTGCATTGACTAATGTTACAAATAAATTATATCCGCAATCCTTAAACAATTTGGTTATAAATTTTACTGATTCTGAATGGCGATTTGCAAGCATACCGCTAACATTCTCTGCCAAAAAAAATTTAGGCTGTTTGGCTTGCAAAATTCGGATATAGTCAAGAAACAATTTCCCGCGAGAATCTTGAATGCCACGTTGCGCACCCGCCTCTGACCAAGATTGACAAGGTGGTCCACCTATAATACCGTCAATGTCATCGGGGAAAAAATCAACAGACAATGTTCGCACATCTTCAGTTAAAAGTTCCGACTTCGGGTGATTCAATCTGAATGTTTGCCAAATGGAAGAATCAAATTCATTTGCAACAGGAATCTCAAATCCTGCACGTTCAAAGCCCAAATCCAGACCGCCGCAACCACTAAATAGGCTTATCAATTTCAAAATACCACCTCAAATTTCGTAATGAATAAGCTTTGCTGGCTTAAGATTTACAGGATTATCAGGATTCTTTATTTTTACTTCGGCAACTTTTAAAGCAGGGTAATCTTTTTGAAGTTTAATAATCTCTTCGTGATTTTCTAAACGTGCCCACTTTTCTGAATTGATAATGCACATGAAAGTAAATTCTGCTTGAAAATTTCTGTTGTAAATGTAGTCAAAAACTCTCCATGGATTTTCTATGTGCCACATGCCGCGAATACGAAGATAAGTTATACCGAGCGGGTCTGTGCGATTTACTCTGCCCAATTCTCTTGTTTCAGAAAATTCTATATCAGGAATACTTTCTACGCCATTTTTTATTTGTTGACGAATTCGGTTGTAACATTCATCGGATGCGCAATAATCTTGCCCATAAACCATGCAAAGATGTTTTAACTTATTACCTCTGACAACGCCGACTGTGTAAATTATATCTTTTTCCGTCCAAAATTCAGCTTCTCGACAAGCTCTCGAAATAAATGGACTTGAACTTTTAAGCGTGTGTTTAGGATAACTGCTATTCAATGCCAACGCGGCGTCAGGAGATTCAATTTTCTTAACTTCTACGGCGTCACCGTTCCGAATCATGAAATCGGGCGGATTTGAACTGTTGCCCGACCACGAAAAAATTTCGTTCCATTTTTCTAAACGTTCGGTTTCAAGACATTCAAAGGTATCGGCGAAAAGATTTTTGATGTAAATTTCAAGAGCATCGCCTCTATTGTTTGCGCGATTATTTCCGACAGTGGAATTCGTTAAAGTAAAATCATTTCTTCTTAACAAAGTAACAATCATGTCAATAATATTTTTCATAAAGTCACCGCCTTAATCTATCATTCGGAAAAATTCTTTGACGCGAGGGTCTTGAATTTTTTTGAAATTATCGGGCGTGTCGACAGCAATCAAGTCGCCATTGTAAACCATAGCAATACGGTTGGCAATGCGGCACGCGCTAACCATATCATGCGTAACGACGATACTTGTAACTTTCAAAGCGCGTTGCGTCTCGATAATCAGCTCGTCAATTCTGTTAGTCGTAATCGGATCCAAACCAGAGCTAGGCTCGTCATAAAAAATAATTTCCGGACCAAAGGCAATCGCTCGCGCCAATGAAACTCTTTTCTTCATGCCGCCGGAAAGTTCGTTTGGCATACGATTTTCTACGCCGTCCAAGCCGACTTGATGAAGTTTTTCGCGGACGATTGATTGAATTTTTTCTTTGTCGTAATTGGTATGTTCGATAAGCCCGAAGGCAACGTTATCGCCAACGGTCATTGAATCGAACAGCGCGGAATATTGAAAAACCATTCCCATACGAAGACGGACGCGCATCATTTCTTTTTCGTCGAGGCGGGAAATTTCGTCGTTGCCAATCCAAATTTCGCCGCTTGTCGGTTGAATCAAGCCAATCATCAAGCGGAGCAATGTCGACTTGCCCGAACCCGACCCGCCGATAATCGCAAGCGTCTCACCGTCAGCAATTTCGAGGTTGATATTGTTCAGCGCAACTTTATTGCCGAATTTTTTTGTTACATTAACAATCTTAATCATATGTCACCTATAAACTATAAACGTCAACAGCGCGTTCAAAATAAAAATTACGATAATCGACGTGACGACCGTTTTAGTAGTCGCCTTGCCAACACCCTCCGCGCCGTCAGGACAATTCAAGCCGTAGTAGCAACCGAGCACCGCGATAACATTGCCGAAGAAAATCGCCTTGATCATGCCGCCTGTTAAGTCGTAGAGGTGCGCGAACATTTTTATTGAATTCATAAAAACATACGAGCTGATACCTGAATATTGCGTGGCGACGAGCCAGCCACCCGCAACGCCGATAATGTCGCCAAAAACCGTAAGAATCGGTACAACTATCATGCAGGCAATCATGCGCGGAACAATCAAATAATTCACGGGGCTAACTGACATGACTTTAAGTGCGTCGATTTGTTCAGTAACTTTCATTGTACTAATTTCCGCCGTGATAGCCGCGCCGACACGCCCCGCGCAGACTACGCCGACTAAAACCGGACCAAGCTCCCTGCCGATAGCGATTGCGATAACTCCGCCGACCGTCGATTGTGCGCCGAAACGAATAAATTCATGCGCCGTTTGCAACGTGAAAACCACGCCCGTAAATAAAAGAGTCAACGAAACGATTGTAAGCGAGTCAACGCCTAAATGCGACATTTGCGCGAGAA
>CAMJKR010000124.1 GCA_946406415.1 uncultured Selenomonadales bacterium
AACCGTTAATTCTGTCTTCGGCGTCGCGTTGAGTTTTCTCAAACAATTCCTGCGCGGCGTCGGGGAAATTTCTTTTCAGCGACGAATAACGAACTTCGCCCATCAAAAATTCTTGGAACTTGCTAAAGTCGGGTTCTTTGCTGTCGAGCGTGAACTTTTGATTGACGGGATTATAACGCCAATTTGCCCAATAACCGCACTGAACAGCAAGCTTGCCTTCTAACTGACTGGAGCCCATGCCCTTTCTAATTCCGTGATTAATACAGGGCGAATAAGCGATAATCAGCGACGGTCCGGGATAAGCTTCCGCTTCCGTAATCGCCTTGAGCAACTGATTTTGGTCTGCGCCCATTGAAACTTGCGCAACGTAGACATAACCATAGCTCATCGCCATTTTGCCCAAATCTTTTTTGCGCGTCTTTTTACCGGTCGCCGCGAATTGAGCAATCGCCGCCGCCGGAGTTGCTTTCGAGGCTTGCCCGCCCGTGTTGGAATAAACTTCCGTGTCGAAGACGAAAATATTAATGTCCTCACCGCTGGCTAAAACGTGGTCAAGTCCGCCGTAACCAATATCGTAAGCCCAACCGTCGCCGCCGAGTATCCATTGCGAACGCTTAACAAAGAAGTCGCGGTTGTCATAAATTTTGTTGAGTAAAGCGTTGTCGCCCTTTTGCGCCTCAAGCAACGCCGTCAACTTATCTGCGCGGTCGCGGGTGTTTTCGCTGACATTGAGATTTTCTTTCCAATCAGTCAACGCGGCTTTAAGTTCGTCGGAAATATTTTCGGCAAGGGCTTTGTCAACGTCGCTGGCAAGTGATTCGCGAACGGCTTTAACTCCTAAGAACATGCCCAAACCATATTCGGCATTGTCCTCGAAAAGCGAATTGCCCCACGCCGGACCTCTGCCGAATTGATTTTTGGTGTAAGGCATAGCGGGAGCCGACGCGCCCCAAATCGACGAACAACCGGTTGCGTTGGCAATCATCATGCGGTCGCCGAAAAGTTGCGTCAAAAGTTTTGCGTAGGGTGTTTCACCGCAACCCGCGCAGGCTCCGCTGAACTCAAACAGCGGCTTTTCAAATTGACTGCCGATAACTGTCGTCTTTTTAGTCGGATTATTTTTGGGCGCAACTTTCATTCCGTAATCGAAAACTTTTTGGCGAGCCTTAGCCGCGTCGTCGTACTTAACCATAGTCAACGCTTGCTTAGGACAAACTTGCGCACAATTACCACAGCCGAGACAGTCCATAGTTGAAACGGCGATTGTAAGATTATATGCGCCGCGAGAAATTTTTGACGGGATTGACTCGAAACCTTCGGGCGCGTCTTTAAGTTCGTCGTTAGTAGTAAGAATCGGACGAATCGCCGCATGTGGACATACGAACGAACATTGATTACAGCCGATACATTTAGATTTATCCCACGCGGGAACTTTGATAGCCGTACCGCGTTTTTCGTAAGCCGTGCCGCCAACGGGGAAAGTTCCGTCTGCAAGGTCAACAAATTTGCTGACAGCGAGATTGTCGCCCTCTTGACGGTTCATAACGTTTTGAATGTCGGTAATAAATTCGGGCGGGTCAACTTGCGGCGATTTGTGATTCAAACTGGTATCTTCAATATCCCACGTGCTGATGTCGACTTTGTGCAAAGCCTCAATGCCCTTGTCAATCGCGCCGCAGTTCATGTCGACGACGTTTTGCCCCTTCGAGCCGTAAGATTTTTCAACGGCGTCCTTAAGATACTTAACAGCGTCGTCAATCGGAATAATATCCGCGAGCTTAAAGAAGGCGGCTTGCATAACCATATTGAAACGCCCGCCCAAACCGAGTTCGCCCGCGATTTTAACGGCGTTAACGGTGTAGACGTTGATATTATTTTCGACAATGTAGCGTTTCATGTAAGGCTGAAGTTTTTTGCCAAGTTTCTCGTCGCTCCAGTCCGTGTTAAGCAAGAAAGTTCCGTTCGGCTTCAAGCCCGCAATTAAATTGTAATGGTGCACGTAACTTTTCTGCGAACAGGAAACAAAATCGGGCTTAGTGATAAGATACGGTGAAGTTATCGGCAATTTACCAAAGCGCAAATGGCTCATGGTAATACCGCCGGATTTTTTGCTGTCGTAGGCAAAATAAGCTTGCGCGTAAAGGTCGGTGTTGTCGCCGATAATTTTAATGGCAGATTTATTTGCGCCAACAGTGCCGTCCGAGCCAAGCCCCCAGAATTTGCAAGCGGTCGTACCTTCGGGCGTCAAGTCAACGTCGTGATAAGCCGCCGCGAGCGATTTATTTGACACGTCGTCATTAATGCCGATCGTAAATCCGTTCATGGGCGAATCTTTTTTAAGCTCATCAAAAACTGCAAGCAACTGGTCAGGCGTGGTATCTTTACCGCCCAAACCATATCTGCCGCCGACTATAACGGGTTTATTTTCAACGTCATAAAATGCGGCTTTAACGTCCGTGTAAAGAGGCTCACCGACTGCGCCGCTTTCCTTTGTGCGGTCGAGAACGGCGATTTTCTTAACGGTTTTAGGAATGGCGTTGAGGAAATGTTTAACGCTGAACGGGCGATATAAATGCACGCTTACGACGCCAACTTTTTCGCCGCGCTCGTTGAGATAAGCCGCCGCCTCGTTAGCAGTTTGACAGCCAGAACCAATAGCAATAATAATTCTTTCGGCGTCAGGTGCTCCGTAGTAATCAAAGATATGATGTTCGCGCCCCGTAATTTTCGCCACGTCTGCCATAATCTCTTCGACAATATCGGGCAAGCGGTCGTAATTATTATTAACAGTTTCGCGAATTTGGAAGTAAACGTCGGGATTAGTCGCCGTGCCGCGCATAACCGGATGGTCGGGATTTAATGCGTTGCGGCGGAATTTATTTACCGCGTCGAAGTCCAAAATTTTTGCGAGGTCGGCGTAGTCAATCATTTCAATCTTTTGGATTTCGTGCGACGTGCGGAAGCCGTCAAAGAAATTTATAAATGGAATTCTGCCTTTAATCGCGGCTAAGTGTGCAACCGCTGATAAGTCCATAACTTCTTGCACGCTTGATTCTGCGAACATTGCGCAACCCGTTTGACGCGCCGCCATAACGTCTTGATGATCTCCGAAAATGCTAAGCGTTGAAGTTGCCAAAGCCCGCGCAGATACATGGAAGACGCCAGGCAACATTTCGCCCGCGATTTTGTACAAGTTCGGAATCATGAGCAGAAAGCCCTGCGACGCCGTGTAAGTAGTCGTCAACGCGCCAGCCTGTAACGAGCCGTGAACGGTGCCAGCCGCGCCGCCCTCCGATTGCATTTCGACTAAGCGAACTTTCTGCCCAAAAATATTTTTGACGCCACGCGCAGCCATGACGTCAACATCTTCAGCCATAGGCGACGACGGCGTTATAGGATAAATCGCGGCCACGTCCGTGAATGCGTAGGAAATATACGCCGCCGCTTGGTTGCCGTCCATCGTCTTCATTTTTTTTGCCATAAGCTTTCAAAGTTCTCCTCTCAATTCAAATTGCCCGCGATTATATCACGCCGCTATAAAAAAGTAAACTACGCCGCATATGTTGAAAATTTTCACACAGATATTGCAAAAAAATTCTCCGCCGTGAAGGAAAAAATTTTTTATAGCAGAATTTGCAAGCGCAAAAATCATTTCAATATGACAGGAGTAAATTTTATGATAAAGAAATTTTTAGCGTTGATTATGGCGGGAATGTTTTTTTTAGCCCCGTTAAGTTCAGCGCAAGCAGAAGAGGCAGAGGATACAAATTTAGTCGATAAACCATTTTACGAACAAAATCCGCCCGAAGAGGTGCCTAATCAAAAATCTGATTCAAATTATGACGAGCTGTTACCGGACGAATTGCCAACAAATGAACCTGTCGAGCCGCCTGTTGTCGAACCGCCGCCACAAGAGGAAGTCGAGGGCTTAGAATTTTTAATGTACAATCAAAATGGCGTTATGGCGTTCGCGATTATCGCTGACCACGAAAAATATCAACTGCGCCCTGTGTTGGCTCGTGGACAAGTTCCGGGACGTGCAACCGTTTCGCAAATGAACGCCCCTGACGCAATCGCTACGATTAACGCAAGCTATTTTGCCACGAACGGCGTTATACTCGGCAATACCAAAATTGACGGTGTGACGGCGGGCACAACTTATTTTATCCGTTCGGCGATTGGCATAAGGGCTGACGGCTCCACGATTTTTGCGCGGCAAAGTTATCACGGCGTCTTACAATTCAACGGCGAGGAAGTTGTTATCAGCGGCGTCAACTGCGAGCGTAATTTAAGTAGCGTCGTCGTCTACAACGGTTGGTATGGTGCGACGACCGGCACAAATGATTTCGGCGTTGAACTTGTCGTTCAAGACGGCGTAGTTGTGGATATTTTCCGCGACAAAGGCAATAATTATATTCCGCCGACAGGTTTTATAGTAAGTGCACACGGCACCGCCGCAGAAAATTTTAATGGCGTTTACGTTGGCGACAAGATGACTTTCGAGGAAGATTATGTAAACGTGGAGCACGGCGACGACTTTAACGAGGCGATTCACATTATCGGCGCGGGACCCACTTTGGTTAAAGACGGCGAAATTTACGTTACAGCGGACGCAGAACAATTCCCTCCTGATATTCGCGTAGGACGTGCGCCGCGTTCGGCTGTCGGTATCACTCAATACGGCGATTATATTTTGGCTGTCGTTGACGGGCGGCAAGCTCACAGCAAAGGTTGCACGCTTACTGAATGGGCGCGGATTCTCAAAAATAATTTCGGCGCGATAGAAGCGATTAACTTAGACGGCGGCGGCTCAACGGAATTGATTTTTAAGGGCAGTTTGGTAAACAAGCCCAGCGACGGCAAAGAACGCCCCGTTGGCGATGCTTTGACGATTATAAAAAAATAAGCAACCCTCCGTTAAGAGAATTGTTTATGTAAAATTATTTTATCGTGACTTCAAAGGTACGTTTAGTTTTTTAGTAGAGACCGGTCGGATTTTCGCCGAGACTGATAAAAATATTTTTCTTTTGGGTATAGGCGTTCATTATCAGCTTATGAGTTTCGCGCCCTATGCCCGATTTTTTATAGCCGCCAAAAGGTGCGCCCGCCGGCAACTCGTTGTAGGTGTTAATCCACATTCTGCCGGTTTCGATAGCGCGTGCCACTCTCAAGGCGCGATTAATATCTTTCGTCCAGACTGCGCCGCCCAAGCCGTATTCGCTGTCGTTCGCCATTTTGATAACTTCTTCCTCGTCGTGGAATTTGACGACAACGGCGACCGGACCAAAAATTTCTTCGCAAGCAACGCGCATATTGTTATTAACGTCGGCGAGGATTGTCGGTTGCATGAACGCGCCCTTTTCGCCGCCCTCGACAATGGCTTTTGCGCCGCCCGTGATAACTTGTGCGCCTTCCGCCTTGCCAATTTCTACATAGTTCAAAATCTTTTCAAGTTGGCGATTGTCAATCTGACTGCCCATTTGCGTATCGGGTTCCCACGGCAAGCCGACTTTGACAGACTCGAATTTTTCTTTAATCGCGGCGAGGAATTTGTCGTAAATGGTATCCTGCACGAAAATTCTGGAGCCTGCGCAACAAACTTGTCCTTGATTGAAGAGAATACCCAAGCACGCGCCCTCAACGCCCTTTTCCCAAGGCATGTCGTCAAAATAAATGTTAGCGGATTTGCCGCCCAGTTCCAATGTCGCGGGAATAAGTTTTTTAGCCGCCGCATCAGCCACGCTATAGCCGACTTCCGTTGAGCCGGTGAACGCAAGCTTGCAAATATCGGGGTGGTCAAGGAGGAATTGTCCGGTTTTGCCGCCGCTACCTGTTACAATGTTGAGGACGCCGGGCGGCAATTCTTTTTCTATTAGCTTCATGAGTTCAAGGACGCTTAAACTTGTCGTGCTTGACGGTTTGAAAACGATACAATCGCCCGCGCCGAGTGCCGGTGCCAACTTCCACGCCGCCATAAGATACGGGAAATTCCAGGGAACAATTTGCCCGACAACGCCAATCGGCTCATTTAGGATAAGGCTCAAGGTGTTGTCGTTTATCATGTTCGCGGAGCCTTCCTCAGAACGAATGACGCCTGCAAAATAGCGGAAGTGGTCGGAACCCATTGGAATATCAATGTTCATAGTTTCGCGAATGGGCTTGCCGTTGTCGAGCGTCTCAATCATCGCGAGGTGTTCTTTGTTTGCGTCGATGATGTCAGCGATTTTGAGGAGAATGGTTGCGCGTTCGGTGATTGAAGTTTTCTTCCACGCAGGGAACGCCTTCCACGCCGCCTTTACTGCGTCGTCAACGTCCTGTTTGCTGGCGGCGGCAACTTTGCACATGAATTCGCCGTTGGCGGGGTTGTAAACGTCAAAAGTTTTTCCGCCTTCCGCGTCACGCCATTGCCCGCCAATGTAGAGCTGATAGCTGTCCTGCCAGATTTTTTTCGGAACCGATGCCATTGAAAAATCCCTCCCAAAAATAATTTGCGTATATTATATCGCATTGAAGTTATATCTTGTCAAGAAAAATTTTTTTGACGAATAGTAACTGGAAAAAAATTATCCCCGGCAGTCAATCGACCGTCGGGGATTTTTGAGACGTTGTTGCCGCCCTTTTCAGCATCGGAGTTATCGTAGTAGCCGCCGTTTTCGATTGTGTCCTTGTACTTGCTACCGACGACCGAGACATTATCGCCGTAATTAATAACGCGGTTGTCCCACGCGCTCGTGACGGAAATAATCGTTTTGGGTTCCCTGTTGACGTAAGCCATAAAATCATCTCCCCATAAAATTTTTGGTGTGCTACAGGGATTATAATAATTATTTTTTTTGTCAATTCCGAACCGAAAATTTTTCGCCGAATAGTTACGTTGCCCTGTGACTTGAAATTATTTTCAGATTATGTTAGATTATGCGCGTTCAAAATTTTTTTTGGAGGTTTTATTCTTATGGCAATTAGTTTGAAAAAAGGACAGAAGGTTGACCTCACGAAGACGAATCCCGGCTTGAAG
>CAMJKR010000125.1 GCA_946406415.1 uncultured Selenomonadales bacterium
AGCCGCCGTTGATTGAAACATTTGCGCTATAATTACAAATTGAATCCATATCACTCGCGCCGATGATTGTAACTTTGTTGCCGTGATTAGTGATTGAATCTTTGGCATTGCCCGCAGTAATTTTCTTGGAGTTAATTCGGTTGATGACGACGTTTAATAGCGTGGAGCCTTCAACATTAATTGTTTTGTCGCTAGCGTCGAGGAGCGTCATTGAGCCGGAGCCGCTGACTAAGCTTATTTTAACGGAGGAGTTAGTAGTTTCTTTCGTGTAGTAGTTACTGCCGCTTAAAGAAATTATATCTTTGGACATGAAGCCGTTAATTGTGTCATCGCCGTCGCCCGTAGCGAACTCCATTGGTGTTGTAGCTTTTGATAGAATCGTTGTCCGTGCCCCCATTGAGCGTAACGTTATAAGCGTCGGAGTAGAAGTGGACGAAATTATTGCCCGTGCTAGCGTCAACCAAAATTTTATCGCCGTAAGCACTGACAGAATCGTTGCCGAAGCCGCTATTTATCGTCACGTTGGAAGCAGTGTTGTTGATAGAATCGTCGCCGTTAAAAATTTCAACTGTCGTGTAGGACGTGCTGTTATTAATTGTCAAGTCGCTCATTTGTCTGGCAAGATAGCGCAAGAACATGTAGCCGCCGGCGTAAGTCGGATTATCGACGTCCGAAATAGTAACGGGTTCCTCGTCGAAGACCAAAGATTGAGCTAAGAGAGAATAGTCGCCCGCTAATTTTTCTATGCTATTTGTCCTAAAGTCGTCAATGCCGTGCGTTAATTCCGCCATGCCCTCTTTGATAAAGACGGGCAGATACGAAAATTTATAAATATTCGCTGCCATAATCGCATGTGTCAATTCATGCGCCAAAGTGCGGTCAAGATATAACAATGTGTCTTCGCTCTTACCTCGCTCGTCATGTCAATGTTGTTGTAATATTTCATGTTGACTACCAAATTTAATTTATTTATCTCACCATACGAAGAGCAATGTCGCACATAAGCCAATGTATCGTCGTCCGTGTTTTCAAATTTAAAATTAATGTCATCAACAGTTACATCGTATTCGTTAAAATCAATGCCATAACTTTCTTTAATCAATGTCAAACTTTGTTTTATCCAGTCGGATTTCAAGCCCGCTAAAATATATTTTTCGGCGTCGGTAAATCTGCTATTTAAGCCGCGTGTAGGGAAGTGCACGTTCACACCTTCAATAGTCACAGTCGCGCCATAGTCGGAAACTGTCCAATCCTCAACGCTAATTTTTCAGGAACGATTGATTCGGCGGTTTTTTCAATGGAGCTTCCCGCGTCGGAACCGGTTATCGCGCCGGTGTCGTCATTGTTAAGATTAATGCCGCAATAGGTTTTCAAAAAATCGTCGGCACTTTTGGCATTTTGGCAGTCTTTTATCATTGCGTCGATAACTTCTTGAATAGTGTAATATTTGTAATTCGTGGCCTATTTAATTGCCGCGTTAAGAGCCGTCTCGCCCGATAAAGTTGTATTGTCCAGCGATGCCATAAATTTTTTGATGACCTCTTGTTGGGTTGCCATAAAAATCGCCTCATCAAAAATTTTTTTCGATTATACCACAAAAAAATCCCGCCACATTGACGGGATTAATTTTTTGTCAGAAATATCTTTCCATAATCTCGTTAAGCTGTATTGCTTCGGAATAAAAATTTCCTTGCACGTTGGTTATCGGGAAAGTTTTTACCGCCTCGCGAATCTGCGCATCTTCCACACCCTTAAGACAAACTTTTGTCCCCAGCTCCGACGCAAGCTCGGATAAATGCCGCACGATTAGCAAATTGCCCGCGTCTTTTATGTGCATTATGTAATCGCGTTCAAGTTTGATAAAGTTCGGGGCGAGGTCGCGCAAAAAGTCAATCGACGCAACGCCACTGCCAAAGTCGTCAATCAAGCAGAGAATTCCTTTACGCTTTAAGGCGCGAACAATTCGACGCAAAATATCCGGCTCAATCAGTCGGCAACTCTGCGTTAATTCAAAGCAAAGATTTTTTAGCGGGAAACCCACCGCCTTTGAAATTTTATCAATCTCGTCAAAGAGGAAGTCGTCGACAATCTGCGCGGGCGAAATGTTCACGTTCAACATTAAATCGGGCTTTATCGCCAAAAGTTTCAAGCCGTCTTCCATTGCGTGGCGCAGTATCCAATAGCCCAGCTCCTCAAATAAAAAATCGCGCTCCAAAACCGGCACATAAGCCGACGGCGGCACGTCGCCAAATCGTTCACTATGCCAACAGAGCAACGCCTCAATCGCCGTTAACTTTTCCGTATTGGCATTGAACACCGGCTGATAGCGCAGAGAAAAGTTTTCACAGTCCATTAAAATATCGTCGCGAACTTCGGCAACCAGCTCAAGTGATTCGTGCGTATTCAAACCGATTGCGCCGTTGTAATTAACCAACTTGCCATTGTGATAAAATTTCGACTCGCTGTAAGCAAATTTTAAGCAAGCGTGAATCGTCCGTTCGTCGTAAGCACCGCCCGCGAAATGGATCATGCCGCCGTTAATCGACAAAACTTGACGGACGTTTTCGACGGGTAAACCTGCCAACGCGGCGCGTCGAAGTTTTTCATACTTAACGGCAACTTCTTCCGGCGAAAGACTTTCCGTCAAAAATGCAAACTTCGCGCCCTCCATGCGATAAACTGTACCGTCTTGCCCAACGAGTTCTTGAAGAGTCCACGCCGTTTGTTGCAAAACCGCATTGCCAAATAAATAGCCGTGCTCCTCGTTAATTTTATTCATGTGATTGATTCCGCACAGCACGATAACGCAATTCCGCTTTAGCTCAATGGCGGCAACCAAATCGCGGAAAAATCCGTATTGATTGCGCAAAAGCGTCACGGGATCAGTTACAGCGGCAATGCCCTCGTTAATCATAATGCCGCCGATAATGTCGGGCTTGCCCTCCGAATCAAAAATCGTCGAGCCGATATAGCGGACAAGAGCGTAGGAACCGTCTTTAAGCCGCGTGCGATAACTCAAGTCGTAGCCGTTAATTTCGCCGTTAAGCAAAGCTTTCATCGTCCGCCGATACGAATTTACATCTTCGGGGTGAATATGATTTTCCCAAATTTCATTGCTGGAAGGAACATATTCGCCGGGCAAGTCGAATAGCTCCACTATAGTTGCACTAAAGCGCGTCTCATTATTTTTAACGTCGAAAACTGTAACGTGATTGCCGCGCCCAACCATAGTAAAAGCGTTAAATAAATCGTCTAAAATTTTTCTGTGTTCAGAGTTCGTCATAAGGGTTTCTCTCCGTTAAATTTCTACAGCAGGAACTTTAGCGCGAATGACAGCCATAACGACGGCAAGGCAAGCTAAGGAAATGCCCAATCCTAGCCAGCCGTTTTGCGTGACACCGCTAACCAGATAACCTACAACACAACAACTTGAAACAGTTAAAACGTAGGGAAATTGTGTTGAAACGTGGTCTATGTGGTGGCACTGCGCTCCCGCTGAAGCAAGGATAGTTGTATCGGAAATGGGCGAGGCATGGTCGCCGCCAACTGAACCCGCCAAAATCGCCGCTACACAAATGACTAAAAGATTAGCTACTTGTTCTGCAGGAAGATTGACAAGAACGGAAATTGCAATCGGAATTAAAATGCCGAACGTCCCCCAGCTTGTACCGGTCGCGAACGCAAGAGCCATTGACACGACAAAGAAAATCACCGGCAGGAACATTGCAAGCGAGGCGTGCTCCTGAACAACGCCGCCAACATAGCCGCCCAAATTCAAGTAACTGTCAGAGCAAATGCCCGATAACGTCCACGCGAGGCACAAAATAAAAATTGCAGGAACCATAGCTTTAAAGCCTTGCGAGTAACATTCGCAGTATTCGCTGAAGTTGACGACTTTGCGCGGCAGATAAAGCAGGGAAATAAAAATCAGCGCGATAAACGAGCCGAGAGCTAAAGCTTTTGAGGCGTCGCAATCAGCGAAGGCGTCGGAAATGCTTTTGCCCTCGTGAATGCCGCCCGTGTACAACATTGCATAAATACAGACGGAAATTAAAACAATCAACGGCAAAACGAGGTCGACAATTTTACCTTGCCCGCCCGTACTTTGTTCTTCAGCTACGGCGTCTTTGTATTCGTCGGGAATTTCAAAGTGCTCATTGTTTTTGCGAACGACTGCGCCCATTGTCGCGTAGTCTCTGCCGGTGATTACGATAAACGCCATAAAAATCATCGTCAAAATCGCGTAGAGGTTAAAGGGAATCGTCTGCAGGAAAAGTATAAAGCCGTCGACGAGTGAACCTTCAGGCAGGGACGAGCCGACAGCCGCCGCCCAACTTGACACCGGCGCGATAATACAAACAGGAGCCGCCGTTGAGTCAATGACGTAAGCGAGCTTAGCGCGGCAGATTTTAAATTTGTCAGTTACGGGGCGCATAATCGTGCCGACGGTTAAGCAGTTAAAGTAGTCGTCGATAAAAATCAACATGCCTAGAAAAGCCGTTAAGCCGAGCGCGGAACGCTTGCCGGAAATGACAGAACGCGCCCAGTTGCCATAAGCCCGCGTCGCACCCGATTTGCTTATTATCGCAACTAAAATTCCCAGTATAACCAGGAAAACTAAAATGTTGACGTTGCCGCCGACTTTGCCCTCCATAATTTCAAAGAAGGTAACGATTGACTCCAGAAAATTGCCGCCCGTGAAGAGCATTGCGCCCGCAAAAATACCGACTATCAGCGACGTGTAAACTTCCTTCGTCCAAAGCGCGAGGATTATCGTGATAATCGGCGGCAGCATTGACAACGCAGAATTCTCCATCAATAAAAACCTCCTATAAACTGTAAGTGAAACTTTAAAGCGCACAGATTATAGCAAAAAATTTTATCGCTGTACAATCAGTTTTAAATTTTATATTATGCAGGCGGTCATAAACCCCACGAACGGGGGCTTGCAGTTAGCCTAAGCCACCGCGTTCGGCTGTATGACATCAGCCCCGCGCCGAGCTATGTTCAACGCGGCATTGATGTCTGCATTAAGCGCGTGCCCGCACGCACTGCAGACAAAGTGTTCTTGGTCTTTTCGGCTTTTCTTATCAATGTGTCCACATTTTGAGCACGTTCGCGACGTATTGCGCGGGTCAACATAAATCACCTGCACACCTGCCGCTTTTGCTTTGTACTCAATGAATCGGCGCAGTTGATAAAATGACCAATTAGACAGAGCTTGTCGCATTGTTTTACAAACCGTTTTCCGCGTGCCTTTCCTTTCCCGTTTACGAATTCCTTTAAGGTCTTCAAGAACAATGGCGCGTTTTGTGCCTTTTGCGACTTCAACTAATCTCTTCGATATACAATGATTGACATCAGTAGCAAATCTTGATTCCTTGCGCCGACGCCTTTTGAGTAGACGTTTAGCCGACTTTGTGCCTTTGGCTTGCAACTTCTGCCGCATTTTGAAATTCCTTTTACGCAGATTCTTGACTTTGGCTCCCGAATAAAATTTGCCGTCAGAAGTCGTTGCAATTTTGACAATGCCTAAATCAACGCCTAAGAAACCGTCACGGACATTTTCAGGTTCGTCGGGTAGTTCGGCAACGAGGAACAGATAAAACTTGCCGCCGATATAACCTAAATCGGCTTGCCCGCGAACTCGCAACGCATTGTTGATTATGTTTGCGTGGTATTCACAAACTGCCATAGGAACAAAAATTCTGCCGTCAAGAGTTAAAATTGACACTGTGTCGATTGATTTTACCGTCAAAATCCTGTCGTCATAGACAATCGCGCCGTGCGGCTTGAAGGTGTGCAAATTATCACGTTTATTTTTATCGGAATAGGATTCAGCAACTTTGCCAATAGCGCGGACAACCATTTGTGCCGACAACTTAAAATCATCGCGAATTTGATAATAACAGATATGTTGTAGTTTGACTTTACTGAAGGTTTTGCTTTTGAAGGCAATGTGGCTGATGACGTTGCAAGCGGAATTGAAACGTTCCATACTTTTCAAAAGTTGTTCGGTTTGTTCTTTCGACGGATAGAGACGAATTTTCAAAGTATAAAGCAAGATAATCACCTCCTTTAAGAAGGGATTATATACTTATTGAACGATTTAATCAGTGTATTTTAAAAAAATAATGGAAAGGAAAGCATCGCCGCCTTCCTCCCCACAGCTAAAGCAAGGGGCTTCCGGCGGCGGTCTCTGGTGAAAATTTATGAACTCATTTTTAATCGCTTTACAATTCTTGACGCGGATATTTGTCGTCAAGCAAAGTGTATGGACGGAAAAAAGTTTCGGCGAGTCTGTGAAATATTTTCCGGCAATCGGGGCGATAATCGGGATAATCTGCGCGGGCGTCGTCGGAGCAATAAATCTTTTAAACTTGCCGCTGTTGACGGGCGCGGTAGGTTTTGCGTCGCTGATAATTTTAACGGGCGGAATGCATTGCGATGGACTAATGGATTCGGTAGACGGATTATTTTCTGGTCGCGAACGGGAAAAAATTTTGGAGATAATGAAAGATTCCCGCGCAGGTTCATTCGGCGTGGTGAGCATGATTTTAGTTGCGGCGATTGAAATTTGTACGTTGGCTGAACTTGCAAAGTTGTCGACGTGGTGGCTTTGCGCGGCGATTTATTCTGCGCCAATAATCGCTCGGCAAATAATGGTTTTAATAATCGTATCATTTCCCTACGCTCGACCTGAAGGCATGGGCAAGGCGTTCGCACAATTCGCAACGCAACGGACGCTAACTTTTGCGGGAATCGGAATGTTTTTATTGCTTTTGCCGCTCAACCTAATCAGCGTAATGGTTTTTTTCAGCGCGGGAATTGCAAGTTTAGTTACACGGATTGTTTCAGTTAGATTTGCAAACTTTGCAATGAAAAAAATCGGCGGTGTAACGGGCGACATTTACGGCGCAGTAACGACTTTATCTGAAATGTTCGCACTGATAACTTTTTTACTAATTGGAAACTATTTGAAATGACAACTACAGTTAAAATGCGTGGGACT
>CAMJKR010000126.1 GCA_946406415.1 uncultured Selenomonadales bacterium
ATAATTGCATTGGGACTTTTGGTTGACGACGCGATAATTGCTGTGGAAATGATGAGCGTGCAACTTGAGCGCGGCTTATCAAGATTTGATGCGGCGTGTCATGCGTTCAACGTGACGGCTAAGCCAATGTTAACGGGAACTTTGATAACTTGCGCGGGCTTTATACCGGTTGCGTTCGCTAAAGGCATTGCAAGCGAATTTTGCCGCGACATGTTCTGGGTAGTGACAATCGCGTTAATTTTGTCGTGGATAGTTTCAGTAATGGTCGCGCCGCTGTTCGGAACATACATAATCAAAGTTGAGAAAAAATCGGATGCGGAGCTTTACGACAGCCGCTTTTATAAAATCTTCCGCCGCGTGCTTGAAATTTTTTTAGACAACAAAATTTTGGTATTGAGCGGAACAATCTGCGCGTTTGCGGCAACGATTTTTTTATCGGAATTTGTTCAGCAAGAATTTTTCCCGCCGTCGATGCGTCCGGAGATTTTAATACAATTTAAATTGCCGGAAGGCTCATCAATGGCGGCGACGCAAGCCGAAGCAGATAGATTTGCGAAGTTCTTAGACACTGAACGCGACAACATTAAAAATTACGCTTACTACGTCGGGCAGGATACGCCACGTTTCGTGCTGACGATTGACCCGAAAACCGACGCCGACAACATGGCTAAAATCGTCGTGACGGCGGCAAGCGAAGAGGTTCGCGACGACTTGATTAAAAAGATTCGTCATGAACTGGCAGAAAATTTTCCGCTCGTCCGACCGAATATCCAACTGATTCAAACGGGACCGCCCGCCGATTATCCGATTATGATTCGCGTTTCGGGCACCGACGTTGATAAAGTTCAATCGCTCGCCGCGCAGGTTGCCGACCGCATTGCGCAAGATTCAAACGTTACAGATATTAACTTCGACTGGAACGAAAAATCTAAAGTCGTTCGCATTGAACTTGACCAAAATAAATTGCGTGCGCTGGGCGTTTCAAGTCAAGCGGTTAAGTCGACGCTTTACACCGAAATCACCGGTGCGAAGGTTGCAGAATTTTACACGGGCGACAGGACGATTGACATTGATTTAAGATTAGCGGCGGCAGATAGGAATAATCTTGCCGCGCTGAAAAATTTGCCGATATATTTAGGGGAGGCGGGCTACGTTCCACTCGAACAGATTGCTAAAATTTCCTACGACGCGGAATTTGGCTTGATTAATCGACGCAACTTGAAACCAACAATCACAGTGCAAGCGAATGTTTTATCCGGTACAGCTAACGACGCGGCAATTAAAGCATTGGCGGCGATTGAAGACTTGCAAAAAAATTTACCGCTCGGCTACTCAATCGAACCGGGCGGCGACTTAGAACAATCCGACAAATCGACGGGGCATTTACTGGCAATGGTGCCGCTCGTCGTGTTTGTAATCATGACGCTGTTAATGCTTCAACTAAACGACGTTAAAGCAATGGTGTTGACGCTGTTGACCGCGCCGCTCGGCATAATCGGCGTAATTTTCGCGCTGATAATCTTATCAAAGCCAATGGGATTCGTGGCGCAGTTGGGAGTAATCGCGCTGTCGGGCATGATAATTCGCAACTCTGTAATCCTAATCGACCAAATTCAACAGCACTTGCAGACGGGCGAAAATCTTCACGACGCGATAATTGATTCAGCGATTTTAAGATTTAGACCGATAATGTTAACGGCGGCGGCGGCGATTTTAGGCATGTTGCCGCTAATGATTAGTATTTTTTGGGGACCAATGGCAGTTACAATCGCGGGCGGGCTTTTGGTTGCGACGATTTTAACGCTGTTGGTTTTACCCGTCATGTACGCGACGGCTTACTTAAAACAGGAATGATTGACAGTGGAAAAATTTTTTATAAAGAAAAAACTCGCAGGTTTTAAAGCCCGCGAGCTTTTTTGTTTGTCAAAGGTCAATTAAGTTGCCTTGTGCGTCAATCGGTTCAGTTAGCAAGAAAAGTGCGCTTAAGTCGACATGGAAAATAATCGTGTATTCGTCCTCGTCGTCGGTTGCGCCATTGAATTTGTTGCTAAACAAGAGCGACGCCGCATGAGAATAATCGTTGACTTGATCACCGAATGCATTAACTTTTTTGCTACAAATCGGCTCCAAGAATTTAAAGACGGTGCCCGCCGGAAAAATCCCGTCGACGAAAACTTTTTCGGGCAGAAAATTATTGTCCTCAACGAACGGTATCGCGACTTTCGAGCGCAGAAAAATATTTTCAAAGTCCAAATTCTTAATCATGCCGTCACCTCAAAAGCTTACGGAGAATTTAGTTTTTTTGTCGTCGGCAATCGTGAGGTGAGTAGAAAAGCCCGTCATGTCTAAAACTTCGCGGACGTTTTCGCGGATATTTTTAATACGCATTGCGCCCTGCTTGTCCATGCGCTTTTGAGTTTTGAGCAACATGCGAAGCCCCGCCGAAGAAATATATTCCAAGTCGGCAAGGTCAATCGTCAAGTCGTCGACGCCATTAAGTGACGCATTTAAATCTTTATCGAGTTCGAGCGCGGTAACTGCGTCGAGCCGCCCGCTAAGTGAAATCGTCAATGCTGAGCCTTCAGAAACTTTTTTTATCTCCATTGAAATGCCTCCTTTATTGCGGCGATTGTAGCAAAATTTGTAAAGGCGCGTCAAGTGTGCTAAGATTGACGAAAAATTTTTATGGAGGTTTTTACGATGATTAACAACTGCAAGGCGATTCAAATCAGCGAAAATATTTATTGGGTGGGCGCGGTCGATTGGTCGATGAGAAATTTTCACGGCTACGAAACTTCGCGCGGCTCCAGCTATAATGCTTATTTGATTCTGGACGACAAAATTACGCTTATCGACACGGCTAAGATTAATTTCAAAGACGAACTGATTGCTAGGATTTCTTCCATCGTTGACCCCGCGCAGATTAAAGTTATCGTTTCCAGTCACGTTGAACCTGATCATTCCGGTTCGCTTAAAGAAATTGCCGTCCTCGCTCCCGACGCCGAAATTATCACGACTAATCCCAACGGCTTGAAAGGTTTGACGGCGCGTTATGGCAAGCTGAACTATAAAGCCGTCAAAGCGGGCGACGAAATTTCTATTGGCAAACGGACGCTTAAATTTGTCCCGACGCCCATGCTCCATTGGCCTGATTCTATGGTTACTTATTGTCCGGAAGAAAAAATTTTGTTCTCCAACGACGCATTTGGACAGCACCTCGCGACCTCTCTGCGCTTCGACGACGAAAATAATTTGGCAACGATTATGTACGAGGCTAAGAAGTATTACGCGAATATTTTAATGCCATTCGGCAAGCAAGCGCAGACGGCGTTAAAAGCTTTGGGCGATTTGGAAATTAAAATGATTGCGACGGGGCACGGAATTATTTGGCGGACGCATATTGATAAAATTCTTGATTGCTACAAAAAATGGAGCGCGGGCGAAGTTTCGGAACGTGCGGTTGTTGTCTTCGATTCGATGTGGCATTCGACGGAAATTTTAGCGCAGACGATTACGGAGGCTTTTGCTAAAGGAAAAATTCCCGCCGCTTACTACGACATAAAAAAAACGCCGCTTAGCGACATTGTAACAGACATTTTCACGAGCAAATATTTGGCAGTCGGTTCGCCCACGATTAACAATCAGATGATGCCGACGATTGCCGCGTTCCTGTGCTATCTTAAGGGCTTGCGTCCCGTCAATCATAAGGCGTTCGCATTCGGCAGCTATGGTTGGGGCGGTCAAAGTATCGGCTACGTTGAAGACGAGCTTAAAGCGGCGGGCTGTGAAATTATCCTCGACAAAATCCGCGTCGCTAACGTTCCCACGACTGCCCAGCTTGACGACATTACGGCAAAAATCCTCGCGCTTGATTTATAAGGAGAAATTTTCATGGCAGGACAACTTAATGCAGAACAAAAAAATATCGGCGAAATTTTCATGAAGGCAAATTTCTTAGTGCCTGATTATCAACGTTCGTATTCTTGGGAACGCGAGCAATGTGAAATTCTTTGGGAAGACCTTAAAGTTTTCGCTTTTCCAAATGATACAATTAATGATTTCGACGCTAAAACTGACCGTTATTTCATGGGAACGATTTTGACTTATCGCAATGCCTTTCGTCAAGATGAGATTATCGACGGACAACAACGGCTCATAACTTTCTTGCTTATGCTTCGCGCCTTTTATCAAGCGGCAGAAAAAATTGAATTTCCTAACAAGGAAAGTGTCCTGTCAAGTATCGGACAATGCATTTGGAACACGGACGAATTCCGAAATGTCGACAAGACAAGTCTAAAACTCAATTCAGAAGTCGCCTCCGATGAAGACGTTGCCGAATTCAAAAAAATTTTGGCGACGGGTGAAGCTACTGAAAAAAATCCGAGCAATTACGCTATAAATTATCGTTTATTTCAAAGATGGATTGAAGAATTTAAAAATGACCGCCCCGAATTTTTTTCTTATCTGCCGATGAGGATTTTAAATAATTGTATTCTCTTGCCGATTGAGGCGGATAATCAAAATACCGCGCTGAGGATTTTCACTACGCTCAACGACCGCGGTATGCCTCTTTCAGACTCCGATATTTTCAAGGCTCAATTTTATAAATTTTTTTCACGAGACGGCAAACAATCTAAAGAACTTTTTGTAAAACGTTGGAAAGACCTTGAGGAGCTTTGTAATAAAAATTTTCACCCGCGCAGAGGTACTCCCGTTGACGATTTATTTATGCGCTACATGTATTATCTTTTGGCGAAGAGTGGCACTAAAAATGATACTTTCGTCGATATGCGCGACTACTACGAAAAAAATAATTATGCCGTTTTGCAGAGCAAAAAAACTTTTGAAGATTTGTTGACATTGGTTGAATTTTGGGACGAAATATCCAAACGCGACGAAAAATTTTCTCCGCGAGTTTTAAATCGACTTTATATTTTAAATTATGCGCCGTATGGTATTTGGGTTTATATAGTATCACTGTATTTTTTAAGCAATCGCGAGCTTGATGACGAAAAATTTTACAACTTCCTAAACAAAATTACGGCAATGCTTTTCATGCACGCAATAACAAACCCTGGAACACATTCCATTCGTCGCCCGTTTTTTATAGAGTTCGGAAACATTTTGAACGGTCGTCCACTTGAATTTAATCAATTCAAAATGCCTGAAGAAATATTTCGCGAAAGATTGAAGCATACAAAATTTTCTCGTTCGCGCCCGATAACTCGTTCAATGATTGCGTGGTTTACTTTTCGCGACAACGCTCAAGAATTGCCGCCACTTGGCACAATTTTGGAAGTTGAGCACATTTACGCTCGCAAACGCAATGATTTTGAGCCACTTGAAAATCCCGACGCGTTGGAATTTTTAGGTAATAAGACGTTACTAGAAAAAGGTATAAACATTCGGGCGGCAGATTATCGCTTTGAGGACAAGAAAAAATATTATCTAGGTTGGCAACCAAAAGGGAAAAAATATCAACCCGCCACGTTTAATCTTGAACTGCGTAACCTTGCTGAAACTCACGACGACTTCACCGAAGACGACATTAACGAACGCAACGAAAAAATTTTCAACGCCTTTATTGAATACTTGCGCGAAAATAATTTGCTGATTTAGCCGCGAAAATGCTGAACCCAATAATGCTTATATTTTGAGTTGGCTTGATAGTAGTAGACGACGCCGAGTTCCGTGAACTTTGGATTTAAAATATTTTCGCGGTGAGTTTTTGAATCCATCCATGCTTGAACGACTTGTTTTGGCGAAGTTTGCCCGCCCGCTAAATTTTCGCCGAGTATGTGTCCACGTTGAGGCATAGCCGTAAAACATCTCGTACCATTCGGGCGCGTGTGTGAAAATTTTTTCGGCAACTCAACCGCCCGAACATATGCGCTTGCTTCCAAATCTCGTGCGAACGTCAATGGCGACGCTCCAACTTTTGCACGCTCCTTGTTGACTAAGCGTAACACTTCCATTGGAAAATCTTCAGTCTCTGCTTTTTGAGTCCAACGCGCCTCATCATTTGCGACAAAAATTTTTTCTGCCGCCGAAGTTCCTGCAAAATTTATTACCGTAATCACAAAAATTATCGCGACGCTCAATAAAAATTTTTTCAAAGTTAATCACCTCATATAATGGAATGATTTTTAAATAATTTTTCCCGGTTATTTTTAAAGGGAAATTAAAAATGTACCTTAAATGGAGCACGTAATCATACACTTTTCCGCAACTATCCAAAATGTGCAAGCGAAGGATAACAGGACAACTTTATAACAAAGCCATAACCATTTGGCAATTTTATTTTATCACCACCTTCAAAAATAAATCCGTCTGCACAGAGGGATTTTATTTTATTTTGCTACTTCTTTCAAGGAATTTTTTTCGCTTGCCACACCGCCTCTATTTCGAATTAAACGCGACGCAAATTACAAGCTGATAACTGGGTTAGATACTATAGAAAAATAGCATGATACCAGAAGAGTTAAAAGGGGATTTTTAATGATTAATCCAAGTAAGAGGTAAACGATCTAAAATAACCGCTTAACTTATCTCTGGCAAATCAATCGGCTACCTTCCGTCGTTAATCTATAAACTTAAATAAAGAAATTATCAACAGTAAACTAAAACATTGACACAAGCATAAATACGTCCTAAAATGAATTTATCAACGAAAAACAAGTTGCTAAAAGATTTTCAATACGGTGGCTCGCCGGAAATTTACGACTGTGGAGTGAAACGTTGGTAGGAAAACGGACACGGGGAAGCAGTAAGACTTCAGTCGCGAGATTTGTCTAATTCATCTTGATATGGAAATTTTTATCTACGTTTTAAGTAGCAACACAGCAAAAATTAGCTAAAAATTTTATTTGGAGGGAAATGGCTTTGCCGGTTTAGTTAGGATAAAATGTGCTCGTGCATAAATTTAAAATTGGGCGACGAAAACCAGATA
>CAMJKR010000127.1 GCA_946406415.1 uncultured Selenomonadales bacterium
CAAAATCGACGACTAAAAAAGTATGGAGCTACAGCAATTCCACTGCCACTTATAACCAGACGACCTCATTCGGCTACGCACTTGCAGACAACGCCATAACTTACACTAATAAAGCAATATCAAAAACATTGGCGACAGTCAAGGGCGCGAAGTCGAAAACCGGACTTTCAATCAGCGGCAATGTTATCAAGTTGAAAAATTCCGCGCTTAAAAATAAAGTGACAGTAAGCGGCGGCTACGAATTCGATTTCCAATCCGATTACAAGAGTGCAACAATAACCGGTTCGGGCAGTGCTGATACAATTACGGCACGCGGCAGTAAAATTTCAGTCAATGGCGGCAAAGGCAACGATACGATTAAAATTTTCGGCAATGGAACGGTAACCGGCGGCGCAGGGTCAGATGTTTTTTACTACAAGTCGACTGGCGCAAATGTCATCAAAGACTACGCGCTAGAAGATAAAATTTCCATTGCATCTGGCACGGCTGAAGTTACAACCAGCGGCAGTGACGTTGTGTTCACGGTCGGCAAAGGAAAAATTACAGTTCAAGGCGGCGCGGATAAAAATGTCACCTATATTGAAGGCGGCACTGAAAAAATTTATACAAATGCTTTGGAGGCTGTAAAAGCAAATGCAAATAGCACGGCGGTCACGTTGACGGCGGATTATAATCAAGATAATTTCGACCTCGCCGATTACCTCAAATATAAAGATAAAGTCACCACGATTAACGCCGCAAAAGTTGTACACGAAATTTCTATCATCGGAAATAAAAACGGGAATAAAATTATTGGCAGTTCTCACGACGATTATATTGACGGGGCGGCAGGAGCGGATAAAATCAACGGCGGCGACGGAAATGATACCTTAGTTGGCGGGGCTGGCAATGACAGCTTGAATGGCGGCAAGGGTGATGACTCGCTTTGGGGCGGCGCAGGAACTGACACGCTCTGGGGCGGTGCCGACGATGATACTTTTGTTTACCAATCGGGCGACGGCAAAATGATTATCGCGGACTTCGAGGGTAGTGATATTGATACAATCATGGTTCTTAACGCCAAAGTTGGAAGTTACAGTACTAAATCAAATTCAAATGATGTTACCTTCAAGGTTGGCAACGGTTCAATCGTCGTTCAAAATGGTGTAGACAAATATATCGAAATCGTTGATAATACCGGTAACATTTTGAAACGTTACAATCCATGATAATCTCAAGTACAAAAAATAATTTAAACGGAGGTTATAGATGAGTATTATCGAAGTTCACGGCTTGAAAAAATCGTTTGGACAGTTAGACGTTCTGCGCGGCATAGATTTAACAGTCGAGGCGGGAGAACGCATTGCAATTATCGGCGGCTCCGGTTGCGGCAAAAGTGTATTCTTGCGTTGTCTGGAACTTTTAGAAATTCCGAACGCGGGACAAATTTTTATCGACGGCGAAGAAATGACCGCGCCAAAAGTCGACATTGATAAAATCCGACGCAAGCTCGGCATGGTTTGGCAAAGGTTTAATCTGTTCACGCATATGAACGTTATGGAAAATTTAACCGTCGCACCGATAAAACTTTTGGGCATGTCAAAGGACGAGGCGCAAAAAAAGGCAATGGATTTACTCGCGCAAGTCGGTTTGACTTCAAAGGCGGACGCTTATCCGGAATTTTTATCAGGCGGGCAGCAACAGCGTATTGCCATTTGTCGTAGCTTGATGATGAATCCAAAAGTAATTTTGTTTGACGAGCCGACAAGCGCACTTGACCCGACAATGGTTGGCGAAGTTCTTGCCGTTATTCGCATGCTTGCCAAACAAGATTTGACGATGATAATTGTAACGCACGAGATGAATTTTGCCCGCGAAGTCGCTACGAGAATTTTATTTTTTGCTGACGGAGAAATTTACGAACAGGGCACGCCTAAAGAAATTTTCGACGCGCCTAAACGCCCAAAGACAATCGCCTTTATTCACAAACAAAAATATTTTTCTTACGAAATTTCCGAACGCGCCTTTGACTTAATGGAAATGCAGGGCGGAATTCAAATGTTCGCGGAAAAATACGGATTAAGTGCGCGTCGAACTAATCGCCTCCAGCTTTGTTGCGAAGAATTGATTTATGATATGATTGAGCACGCTTATTCGGGAGAAAATATATTTGAAATTACGCTTGACGTGACTTATGCGGAGATAGACAACAGCGTTGAGATAAAATTTACATGTGCTGGCAAGTTTCATAATCCGCTAGATAAGAATTTTGATGATTTTGACGAAAAGAATTTAAGCGCGACGATTCTAAACAATCTTGCACAAAATTATTCCCACGAGTATTCAGACGGCGTTAACAAGATAAAATTCGTAATGGCATAAAAAAAACCGCCCCAAAATTCGGAGCGGTTTTTTTGTTGCAAATTTTTTTATCATTCGCCGAAGAGGAAGACAACTTTTAAGTCCTTTAAAAATTTCGTGGCGTGATTTTCAATCAAGACGCGATTTGAGTCGGGAATAGCCAAAACGGGGTTGCTGTTGAAATTTTTCAGTGCTACTGCCTTGACAACCAGTGGATTTTCTCCAGCGCGGTCAACGTGTTCCGTATCGTCAATGTAATCCGCCATGCCCATAGAAATTACTTTATCAATGTCAAGATTTTTGTGCCCGTAAATTTTTGTACCGTTAGAATTTTCAATAACGGGACTCATGACAGGTTGAAGGTCTAAGCCTCTGCAGTCTACTATTAAGCCTGTGTAATCGCCTTGCGCCATTGAGGCATATTCGGCAACACTTCTACGTTTTGGAGTGGTATTTGTCGGGGTGTCGTAGGCAACTTGGGAATTTGGAACGGGTTGTTGATAAGTCGGCTGTTGATAAGTTGGCTCTTGTACCGTGAACGAATTTGCCTCCAGCTTTTGCAAAATGATTGAATCAAGCGACTGCACCGACATTCTTGAAAGCGGCGACCGATAAGGCGTCGTGGGCACGGGCGTAACCGGTCTTTCCTGCACAGTTACTGTTGTCGTGATGTCGATTCTCTGTTTGACGGGCGTCATTGAGCCGTAAGGAACTACGCTTGGTTCCACTTCCAAAACCGGATTGGGGAAAGGCTCAACGGCTGATGTTTTTTCAAAGACTGCGCTCGCAAGTGAATTCGACGACGAGAACAGCGGAACTTGCATTACAACGCGATAGCCGCCGTCGCTTAAAAATGTTTCGTCGATAACCGTCGCGCCTTTAATCGTTGCCGCAACTTTAAGCTTTATTTGGTCGCGAATTGTCAGCATTTTTTCAACGGTCGTTTCGCCCTCGACGCGCACGCCGTTGATAATTTCGCCCAATTTGCGATAAGCATCAGCTCTTGCCGCTTTGGACGCCAAACCTTTTGCCTGCGTGTAATTTACCGCATCCGGGGGAACGACGCCTTCGCCAGTCACGGTGATTACTCGGTTTTTCCAATCTACGCCGTCGACAAATGTCTTGGTTTCAGCTGAAACGCCCGAACTTGTTGCAAATAGTATTGCCGCCGCTACGATTGCTGTGAAAATCTTTGGAATCCTCATTTTAATCACTCTCCTTGTCCAAAGTTTATCATATCTTTGTTAAAGCTGCATTAACTTTTGAATTTTAATTGAAATGTTAGCCAAAGTATGCTAAGCTTTCATGCGAGGTGAATGAATATGCGAAAGACGATTGTAGAACTTTTGAAGAATGCGGGAGGCGGTTTTATTTCGGGTGAGAGCATCGCCGGCGAGTTAGGAATTTCTCGTACGGCTGTCTGGAAACATATTCAAAAACTTCGAGAAAATGGCTATGAAATTCTCAGCCGTGAACGTCATGGCTACAAACTCAAGGACGCGCCCGACTTGCTTTTGCCCAGCGAAATTCAAATCGGGCTTGACACTGAAATTATCGGCAAGGAAATGCATTATCAACCCTCCGTTGATTCGACAAATCGCCTTGCAAAAAAATTGGCGTATAACGGCGCGGCGGACGGAGCGATTGTCGTTGCGGAAGAACAAACCGGCGGCAAAGGGCGTCTCGACAGAAATTTTTATTCGCCACGCGGCAAGGGCATTTGGTTTTCAGTTATCTTGCGTCCAAATCTTTTGCCTAAGGACGCGCCCAAATGCACTTTGATGGCGGCGGTTGCCATTGCCGAAGCTATGAAGCGTTTCGACCTAAGAGCCGAAATAAAATGGCCAAATGATATTATGTTCGACGGGCGAAAACTCGTTGGCATTTTAACCGAAATGACCGGCGAAATTGGCAAAGTAACTTATATCGTAATCGGCGTGGGCATTAACGTTAACATTAGCCGCGACGAATTCCCCGACGAACTTAAAGATATTGCCGCGTCGCTGTCAGAAATTAGCGGCTACGAAATTTCTCGCGTAAAACTTTTCCGCGCAGTCCTTGAAGAATTCGACAAACTTTATCGCGAGGTTAACGCGGCAGGCTTTGATAAAATTATTCAACGCTGGAAGGAATATAATATTACGCTCGGCAAAAATATTCGAGTTATCTCGGCGATTGACGGCAAAAGTTTCACGGGCAAAGCTGTCGACTTGAACGCGGACGGCGCACTTGTCGTTGAAACTGAAACGGGGCGGCGTTCGGTCTACGCGGGGGATGTCTCCATAAGATGAAATTTAACACACGCGATATTGATATGCTGCACGGCTCGTTGTGGGACAAAATAATTTTATTTGCATTGCCGCTGGCGTTAACCGGCGTTATGCAACAACTCCTCAACGCGGCGGACGTTTTTACTTTAGGAAAATTCGTCGGCAAAAATGCAATGGCGGCAGTCGGCAACAATATTTCTATGGTCGGGCTTATCGTCAGCTTGATGATGGGCTTGAGTCTCGGCGCGAACGTCGTCATTGCCCAAAATATCGGCGCAAAAAGAATTGACCGTGCTCACACAGCAGTAAGCACGGCTTTTGTTTTGGCAAGCGCGGCGGGAATTTTTTTCTGCCTGCTCGGTGAATTTTTAGTCGCACCGATTTTTTATTTCCTGGAAGTGCCAGATAGCGTCGTTGGCATGGCGGAAACTTATCTGCGAATTTTTTTGTTGGGATTGCCCGCGATAAGTCTTTACAATTTTCAAGCGGCGATTTTCCGTAGCAAAGGCGACACGCGCACGCCGTTAATTGCATTGGCGATTGCAAGCGGCGTAAATATTTTGCTGAACTTGCTGTTCGTTCTGCGATTCGATTTGGGGATTGCGGGCGTGGCGGTGGCTACCACCCTTGCCAACTTCGTAAGCGCGATAATTTTGTTCAATGCGCTGATAAAAGCGGAGGGCGTCATAAAATTACATTTGAACGCGCTGATTGTCGACAAGGAAGAATTATTCGAGATTGTGCGAATTGGCTTGCCGGCGGGCGTTCAAGGAATGGTTTTTTCGCTGTCGAATCTTTTAATTCAAGCGGCGATAAATTCACTCGGCGCGGACGCAATGGCGGCATCAGCGGCGGCGTTCACGATTGAGATAAATGTTTTCTGCGTGGTTAACGGCTTCGGACAGGCGGCTACAACTTTTGTCGGACAAAATTACGGCGCGGACAATTTACAGCGTTGCAAGCGTGTGACGTGGCTAGCAATGGGTTTGAGCGCGATTTTTATGCAGACGCTCTGTTGCTTTATATTATTCTTCTCCGAAGATATTTTAGTTCTCTTCAACAGCGACCCTGAAGTTATACGGCTCGGCGTGATTCGGCTTTGGTATATCGTTTTGCCGGAATTGATTAACGTTTTAATGGAGGGCTTATCTGGAGCCTTGCGCGGCTACGGCATATCCCTAACGCCCGCCGTGATAACTTTAATCTGCGTGTGCGGTACTCGTATCATTTGGGTTTTCACGTTGTTTAGGAACATTCCGACTTACGCGACGTTAATGGCGGTTTATCCTGTCAGCTGGTTCATTACGACGATATTTTTGAGCGCGGCTTATTCTTATCATATTAAGAGACTGCGCCCCGCCCGAAAATAAGCAACTCAATTAGACTGTTAAAAAAAATTTTTTTATGATATACTCTTCGCAACGAAATTTGAGGGGAGTATATTTTTTTTGAGTAACGATAATCCGCCTAAGCCAAAACGTTCTTTCCGAATAATTTTCAAGATAATAAAGTTTATCGTCGCAATGGTGTTAACATTTTTTATATCGTTCGCCGTGACGCTCTACATTAAAAGCGACAATCCCGACGAATATTTTGGAATTATTGCCGACGAAATTTTTGCCAAAGACGAGCAGATAAAAAGTCGCGGTGCGCCGGAAATAAAAACGCTCTTCGACGAAATTAACAATCAGCCGTTTGACCCGGCAAAATACGACGCCGATAAAAAAGTTTCTGTCGTTGACGATAAAGAAAATATCGACACGTCAAATCAATCTGCGCGGCAGGAAGCGGAACTCGGATTTTTCGCCACGCTTGACCGAATGAATTCAATAAAGCCCGCTGTCGACGATAAGATTAAAAATATCGCGCACTACGTTACAATCGATAAAATGCCGTTCCTGTTGACGCAAGCGGTTGTTTCCGTCGAGGATACGCGCTTTTATAAGCACAAGGGCTTTGACCTTATTGGCATTGCCCGCGCAATTTTCGTTAACGTGGAGGCGGGCGAAATTCAAGAGGGCGCGTCGACAATAACTCAACAGACCGTCAAAAATCTTTTCCTTACCTCCGACCAAACTTTTACGCGCAAGGCTGAGGAATTGATTCTGTCCATGAATATGGAAAAAAATTTCGATAAGGACAAAATCCTTGAGATATATTTGAACTCGATTTATTTTGGCTCGAATTTTTACGGGATTTACGATGCGTCGCAAGGTTACTTTGGTAAAGAGCCTGCCGAGTTAAC
>CAMJKR010000128.1 GCA_946406415.1 uncultured Selenomonadales bacterium
TCCGACGAAAGTAATCTGTTCGCTTACACAACAAAAGACACTGTGCCCGTTGACGCGACGATTGAAGCTGACGGCTCCGAGGGTGATAGCGGCTCCGACGACACGAACGCTGTAGAAATCGACAGCCCTGTCGATTTGAAAAGCACCGAGTCAATCACTCCGACTGCCGACGACGAGTCCACAGCCGCTGCGACGTCACATAAAGGAATCAATCTGCATGATTATGGCTGGGATGACGTCGAAGCCGCTATCGGCGAAAACTACACCGAGGATGCTGAACTTGCCGACGCCCGCAAAAAAGCCGCCACTGTGCCCGCTGACGTGCAATCTGTTCGCGTCGCGTCGAAAGATTTTCTGCCGATGACGACAACGCCGAACTTCGCGGCTATTCCACAGGTTATGAAGTCCCTAAAGCGTTTTCTGTGCTGGCGGCTTATTCCTGCCGAACCTAAAGCTAAAAAAGTCCCTATGACGCCCAAAAACGGCAAGCTCGTCAATGCCGCCGTCAATAATCCTGACAACTGGTTGACTTTCGACGAGGCTATCAGCTGGTACAAGCGCGGACTGTGTACCGGAATAGGATTCGCGCTTACGAACGCCGCGCCGAAAATTTGTTGCGTCGACGTTGACCATTGCTTTGCCGCTGACGGCACGTTGACTGCCGAGGCTTTGAACGTTGTGGCGACTGTGCAAAATTCTTGGACAGAAAAATCACAGTCCGCGACTGGTTTGCATATTTGGTTTGTGGACGACGACTTTAACGGCGGGCGTCGGAAAGGCAACGTCGAAGTTTACGCCGCCGACAGATACATTGCCTTAACAGGCGTGCGTGTCGTCGGAACAGCCGAGGATTTGTTGAACGTCAACGGCGGCTGTCGCGCTGTCATTTCAAAGTTTATTGACGCCGGCGCGGGCAGTCTTTTCGCCGACAATAGCCCTGCGCGGGCGGATGATGGACAAGCTCCGCCCGTCAAATTGACTGCCGAGGATTTAAAGTCAAGCTCGCCATTGTCCGACGACGACCGCCGACTTATCGAATATTTTCACTCCGAAAAATGCCGCGACCGTGATTTAAACATGTTCAATCTTTTTAGCGGCAATGTCGGCGAATACTTCAAAGCACAGGGCAAGCCGCTTGATGATTCTGTCGCCGACGCCGCGCTTTTGGCAAAAATCCTGTATTACGTCGGCGGCGCGGGAACTGACGCGGAAATCGGACAACGCGCCCTGAAAATTTTTGGGCAATCGGAATTGGCGAAGCGCGACAAATGGACTGGCAGGGAAGATTATCGGCTCCGAACCTTGGAATTCGCGTTTAAAGCTTGGGTAGACGGCGGGCGGAAAGCTTACCAGTCAAAGACGAGTAATGACTCCGACGCCGCGCAGATTGAACAGCTGAAAGCCGAACTTCGCGACGTGATGAAAGCTCTTGCCGACTTCGACGCCCGAAAAAAATCCGGTTTAGAAAAGTTGAGGAACGTTGAAGTCTTCGATAGCGCGACTGTGTTCAATGACGACATGTTAGATGCCGCCGCCTTCGCCTATCGTGACGACAAGAAAACTTTTTCGGACTTCAAACGCGCCATTGTGAATTACGGCAACACACACCGCGACGAAAAAATTTCCGTCAATGATTGGCTCGTCGACGTGAAAGAACACGCTGCTATCATTGCCCGTCAACATAAAGATTTGCTGACTCGCCGCAATGAAATTCAAGCTCAAATAGACGCGCTGACGTTCGCCGCCGACAATGACGCCTTGGCAGGGCTGACGTTCCCTGTCGGATACAGCGTCAATCCGCGATATGGAATTCTGAAAGCGGCGGGCGAAGATATGATAACCGTTTGCCGACGCGTCGCTTTTATCCGAGGAACAGTCCGCAACGTCGAAGAGGATATCTATAAAACAAAGTTGTCTTATCTGACGGCAACGGACAAATGGAAAAATCTTCCCGCGATAGAAAATTCAATCGTATTTGATAAAAATAAAATCGTCGGACTTGCCGATAAAAATTTTCCCGTCACGTCGTCGAACGCAAAATTGCTGGTTGAATATCTTGACGCGTTCAAAGCCGAGAATGAAGCTGCCTTGCCGATGACTTATCAAACGTCGCACGGCGGCTGGTACAAATTCGGCAGCTCCGACATGTTCGTTGATAATCGCCGACAATGTGTTTTCACTGACGACGAGGATAGGCAAGTTAGCGTCGAAGTGGACACGTCGCGCAGTCAATTCGCCAACGCCCTGACGAAAGCAGGAACGCTTGCGGAATGGAAACGCGCCTACTTGCTGGCAAAACCTTCGCCGATAGCGCGGCTCGTCGTCGCCGCTGCTGTTGCTCCGCCATTACTCAAGATTTTAGGCGAACGAAACTTCATGCTGTATATTCAAGCTCCGACACGTGCAGGTAAGTCTACGGCTTTGATGTTGGCGGCGTCGGCTGTCGGCTCCGAAAAGATTGTTCGTTCCTTCGACGCGACGAAAAACGGGCTTGCAGGCGTGGCGGCTGACGTGTCCGATTATCCCTTCATGATTGACGAGAAACAAGCCGCCGACGGCAAATTGAAAGACTGCCTGACAGATTTGGTTTACTTGCTCGTCAACGGTGTTAGCAGGACAAAACTGCATAGGACTTCAAAGGTGATGGACTTGTCGAATTGGCGGACAATCGTCTTGGCGAACGGCGAAACGCAATTACTGCCTGACAACGCCACTGGCGGCGCGGACACTCGCTTGCTGACTGTTGCCACGCCCAAAACGATTTTAGACGCTGACACGTGCAAGTTGATTCGCGACATTATCAAGGACAATTACGGGCTGATATTCCCGCGTGTCGTCGACAAGATTTTAGAAATCGGCTCCGACACCCTGCGCGGCATTTACGCTGAAATTGTCGCCGCGTTCGCAAAGCAGAAACCGAAAATCCTGCCCGAACACCGCCGATATCTTGCTGTGATCACACTCGCCGACATGCTGTTGAATTCAGTCCTTGGAATCAACAAAGTAACACTCGCTGACGGGCGGACGATTAAGGCTTTGGACGACGCTGTACTTAACGCGGAAAAAATCTTCGCCCTTATTCCGACAATGGACGAGTTGTCCAACGCCCGAAAAGCCCGCGACTTCGTTATCAGCTTTATTGCACAGAATCAAAGCCGCTTTATCGGAGGCAACGTTGCTTATGACAGAATGCAGGGCGGATTTTATGGCAGGCTCCGCGACGCTGACGGCTACACCTATATTATGGCAAAAATACTGCGGGAAGCTTGCAAGGCAGATGGTTGGGATTATCGCAAGCTCGTCGCGGACTTAGTTGCCGAAGGATTCTTCGTTCCTAAAGACAAACTCAAAAAGAACCGCCACACGCCGACGCCGACTGTCCCTAAAAATATCGGCGAAATAAAGAACGCCGAATGCTACCGAATACCTAATGAAATCTTCGACGCCGTAGATTAGCGTAGATAGAAATTGTCCTACTTGTCCTACCGTTGTCCTACCAGTTGTCCTACCGTATAAAGCGCGTAACAAAGCCATATATATGTGTGTGTAGGACAGTAGGACACAGAGTTTCTTTCTTTTATACCGCAATTCATGTACACACACAGCACCGTGAAATATTTTTCACAGCGTATGTTGCTTTAGTCACATACGTTTGATTTTTCGTTTAAAGTAGGTGTGTGTGTACATGAATTTCATATATAGACTTGCAAAAAAATTGTCCTACTGTCCTACACACCCGAATTTGGGGCTAATAATGGCGTCGCGACGCCGTTTGTGCAGTAGGACAAACGGTAGGACAAATGCAAAAGTAGGACAAATTTGTCCTACCAAAAGCAAGGAATTTGTCCTACCAATGGAGATTTTAGCGATGATGGACTTAAAAACGCGACTGTCGGCGTTGCTTACGTATGACGGCGACGACGACGAATCAGAATCAATTTCGGATAATTCGCCTGAAAAAATTTCTTTCGCCGAACCTGAAGATGCTACGCTGGTTGAATCAAATACGACGTATTACGGAGTAAGCTCCGTAGCAAACACGTCGGACGAGTTGCCGCTGTATGAAGCGACGACTTTGGAAATTAATCGTTGGCATGCGTTCGGCTTTAATCTGTTCCTTCAAACGTTGCTCAAAGAATATGACTTGGGCGGATATGACTCGTGGACAACTTGGGCTTTTGACAGATTTAAAATCGGCATGAATTACGAACGGCACGAGGCTACTTTTGCTGTCGACGACACGCATTTTTACAAAATCCCTTTCGACAAGTTCAATGCCACTCCGATGGACAAGCAACAAGCTCGCTGTGTTCTTGAAAAGGTTAGCCGGCTCCGAGATGAAATTTGCGGCGGTGCAGATAAAAGGTACTTTCGGGCAACAATCGCCACGGGTACCGACGGACTCCCTAAGCACTGGCAGATAGAACGAAAAAATTTTACTTAACCTTGTAACTCTCCCGCGTCAAAACGCGCCGAAATGGCGTTGTGGCGTGGATTTTTTATTGGCGTCGGATTCGGCAATTATAAGCAAACGTCAAGTAAGGTAGGGTGTACCAAAACAGGCGCGAATTTGGGGCGTCGCATAGTTTATATCGTGCGGCTTAAAATTACGGGCTTATACGGCGAAATTCATTCTCAATAACAAGGCGGTTTTATCGGCAGGGCGGGCGTAAATCCTTGGAGGCTGTCGGCTCCGACACCGTTGCCGAATCACGCGCAAAATTTTTCCGAATCAAACACAGGATAGCTATCGCGATGGGAATTTGCTCTGCATGTATGGACGAGTCCATATCAGCGGACGCGAAGTCAAAAAATCCCTGTATCCGCCTTTGTGTCCATATGCGAAGGTGCAAAAAAAGTATAGGAAAAGTACAGATTTTCGGCGATTCTTCATTTCTCGTCGGCGCAAAAAAAGTTGCGGTAGAGTTGCAAACCTTAGCATTTCTCAACATTTCGGATTCTTCAAAACCATGTGGAAAAGTGAATTTTAAACGGCTAATCGTCATTTACGGTTAACGCTGATTATCTGTAAATTAGTAAGTGAAATTAATTCTGCTTACTATTGACTTGTTAGTTACTATTTGTTAGAATAGCAACAGATTGTGAAAGGAGTTGTTGGCAATGACTGAACTGCAGATTGTGAATGAAACGAACGCGATTGTCGAAGTTGGCAATTCCTTCGGAAAATCTGGTTGCTGATTGGCTGGCGTTCAATGCCGACAAAGCCGAAGCGACTGTTCGGACTTACAGCAAGGCTATCGGAAATTTCTTCGGTTGGCTCGCCGACAACGGCATTAAAAAACCGCGCCGCGAAGATGTGATTCGCTATCGTGATGAACTTTGCTCGTCGAAGAAAATCAGCACGGCTAGACTTTACACTACCGCCGTCAAAGTTTTCAGCAAATGGCTCGCGTCGAAAGAATTGTATCGTGACTTCGCCGCCGGTGTCGGAACACCGAAACTTGACGAGAAATCCGAAACACACAGCCGTGAAGCTTTGACGTTGTCCGAGGCAAAAGCCGTGTTGAATTCGTTCAAAGGCAAAACCAATGTGAAATCACTGCGCGACGCGCTAATTCTCCGAATCATGCTGAATTGCGGACTTCGCTCAATCGAAATCGTGCGCCTTGACGCTGCCGACATTGAAAAACGTCACGGAAAAATTTTTCTTCGCGTTTGGGGCAAGGGACGTTCCGGCAAAACTGCCCGCGTTGAAATTTCCAAAACGGTTTACGAAATGATTCTTGATTATTTGAACGCTCGCGGCTCAAAACGTGCGAAGGGCGAACCGATGTTCGTGTCCACGGCTAATCGCAATCGCGGGCAAAGACTTCAAACACAAACTGTATCACGGCTGGCGAAGGCGACGTTCCGCGCTATCGGCGTTGACAGTCCGACAATCACTTGCCACAGTTGCCGCCATTTCGCCGCGACGCAACTTTTGAAAAGCGGCTGCGACATTGCACGCGTTCAGCGACTTTTGAGGCATAAAAATTCCGCGACGACTGAAATTTATCGTCACGATATTCAAGAAGCGACCGATAACACAGTTCAAACACTTTCGGATATTCTTGACTGCGCATAAGGGGGAAAATCTATGGCAAAAGAAAGACGCTTGAAACGCGTGATGGTGTCACTGACTGACACCGAGTTTAATCAGCTGACGACGCTGGCGAAGGTTGAAGCTAAGCCGCCCGCCGTCGTCGTTCGTGAAATTCTCGCTGATTATCTTGTCACGCACAAAAAAAAAATTGACGAGGCATTGCTCGCCGCCGATGCCTATCACGCGTCCTTAAAAAATCTTTCCCGTCAAATTTCTCTTTTCACGGAGGATGACTCATGAAACAAAAATAGCCCGCCACCATTTCGTTATGGTTGCGGGTTTTTGCGCTAAACACAAAAGAACTGCCTTAGCTCCTACACTAGACAGTTCCTTTGTAAGGCGACTTCGCCAACGTTTCCGAGACAAGCGAAGTATAAGTTCTTGTCGATGTGCCATTAGTTTATCGACACTCGCATTATAGGCGAATCATAAAACTTTTTCAACAAGAGGTAATCACAATGAATCAGTTTGAATATACAACAAAAGAATTTGCGGCAGAAGTCGCACGTCGTGCCGGTCGTCCCTGTTCGTGGCGAACTGTGCAAAATTGGCGAATTGCTCACGATGGACACGCTGCGCGTTTGTTGCCGACTCGTTACGAACGAAAAGGCAGAATTGCTATCTACACCGAGGAACAAATACTCGTCGCGGTTGCTCTGCTTGGTGCAAAATATTCGTCCGACGAAAGTAATCT
>CAMJKR010000129.1 GCA_946406415.1 uncultured Selenomonadales bacterium
CGTCCCTCTGATGAAGAACGCGACAGTTATAACGAAAAAATTAAGAAGCAGGAAGAACTTAAAGCTTATTATGCACAGCTCAAAGATAAACCCGCCATTACTCTCGACGGCAAAGAAGTTGAGCTTGTCGCAAATATCGGCTCGCCCGCTGATGCTGATGCCGCTGTTAAAAACTTCGGCGCAACTGGCGTTGGTCTCTTCCGCTCCGAATTCGTTTTCATGGGCAAAAGCGACGTTCCTAAAGAAGAGGATCAGTTTAAAGAATACAAAGCGGCTGTTGAGTACTGCGCTTCCGTCACTCACGGCGAGGGACTTTGCGTTATCCGCACTATGGACATCGGCGGCGACAAACCCCTGCCCTATATCCAAGTCGGCAAAGAAGAAAATCCGTTCCTCGGCTACCGTGCAATCCGTATCAGCCTCCAGCGCAAAGATTTGTTTATGCCTCAGCTTAAAGCTATTCTGCGTGCAGGTGTTTACGGCAAAGCGGCTATAATGTTCCCGATGGTTATCAACGTTCAAGAGTTCCTCGCGGCTAAAGAATTCGTCGAAGACGCTAAGAGAGAACTTGCTAGCGAAGGACAAAAATATTCCGACAGCGTCCAAGTTGGTATCATGGTCGAAACTCCTGCGGCGGCTGTTATGGCTCCCGCTTTGGCAAAATACGTTGACTTCTTCTCTATCGGCACAAATGACCTCGTGCAATATACTTTGGCTGTCGACAGAGGCAACGCACAAATTTCTTATCTCTACAACCACTTTAACCCTGCAGTTCTCCGCCTGATCAAGCGCACGATCGAATCTGCAAACAAGGAAGACAAATGGGCAGGGATGTGCGGCGAAATGGCGTCCGACCCGAACGCGGCAATTATTTTGATGGCTATGGGCATTAAAGAATTGTCGATGAGCGCGCCCTCCATTCCGCGTGTCAAAGAACGTATTCGCAACATCACCTTTACGAAGGCAAAAGAAATCCTCGACAAAGTTATGGAGATGGAAGACGGCGACAAGATTAAGGATTATCTTGCCACACTCGGATAATTTTTTAGACCCTTGTCCGTCTTGCGCGGTTCGGTAATAAGAAAAGCCCTCGGCGAAGTTTGTCGGGGGTTTTTCGTTGCCGGAAGAGAATTTTTGACTTAGAAAAATTTTTCGTGTAAAATCCTTTCGTAATCTTGCTTCGGAAAGGAGCTACTTATGGAAAAATTTTTTGAACTAAAAGAACGCGGCACTGATATTAAGACAGAAATCATGGCGGGCATTACGACGTTTATGACAATGGCTTATATCCTGGCAGTCAACCCGATAATTTTGGGCGCGTCGGGCATGGACACAGGCGCGATTTTTACGGCGACTGCTTTGGCTAGCGCGTTCGCAACTTTTTGCATGGCATTTTTAGCGAATATGCCGTTCGTGTTATCTGCGGGCATGGGGCTTAACGCTTATTTTGCTTATACGGTTGTAATCGGCATGGGCTACACGTGGCAACAAGCACTTGCGGCTATTTTCGTTGAAGGTGTCATTTTTATTTTCCTGTCACTCGTGAATATCCGCGAGGCAATTTTTAATGCAATACCGCCGTCACTGAAAATCGCCGTGTCAGTCGGTATAGGACTTTTTATAAGTTTTATAGGCTTGCAGAATGCGCATATCGTCGTAGCCGGACCGACTCTCGTCACGCTGTATTCTTTTAAGCACTCGGTTGAAGGCGGCATGTTCACTTCGGAGGGCATAACGGTTTTGCTCGCGCTAATCGGCTTGCTGGTAACGGCGTTCATGCTGATAAAAAATGTTAAAGGCGCGGTGCTGTTAGGAATAATCGCTACGTGGGGATTAGGCATGATTTGCCAAGCGACGGGGCTTTACGTTCCCAATCCCGAAAAAGGATTCTTTAGCCTCTTTCCAGGCGGAATAATCTCAATACCCGCGTCATTGGAGCCAACGCTTATGCAAGTTGATTTTAGCTCGGTTATGTCGTTTGAATTTTTTTCAGTGTTAATGGCGTTCCTGTTCGTCGATTTATTTGACACGATAGGAACGGTTATAGGTTGCGCGTCGAAGGCAAATCTACTCGACGAAAACGGCAAATTGCCTAAAGTTAAACAAGTACTCTTGACGGACGCAATCGGGACAACGGCAGGTTCACTTTTGGGCACGTCGACGATAACAACTTTTGTCGAATCATCTGCGGGCATAGCTGAAGGCGGCAAAACGGGCTTAACTGCAGTAACAGCGGGCGCATTATTTTTCCTGGCATTATTTTTCTCGCCCGTATTTTTGGCCATTCCGGCATTTGCGACGGCTCCCGCGCTGATAATTGTCGGCTTCCTCATGATGCAACAAGTCGCTAAAATCAGTTGGACTGACGACGTACTTACAGCAGTTCCCGCTTACATAACAATTTTCTCGATGGCGTTCATGTATTCAATCTCGGAGGGAATTTGTTTCGGCGTTATAAGTTACACGCTGTTACACGTTTTTTCGGGCAAGGGCAAGGACGTTACGCCACTGATGTATATTTTGACGGTGCTATTTATTTTGAAATATGCTTTGCTGTGATTTTCGGAGCAACGTTGCGGACAAATCTGCGCGTTGCCTTTTTTATTTCTACGGAGGGAATTATTAATGACAAAAATTGAACTAAAACATTTAATCGACGCGGCGGCGGGCAGAAGGAAAGCTGACCTCGTTATAAAGAATTGCCAAATCGTAAACGTTTTGAACGGAGAAATTTATTCGGGCGAAGTGGCGATTGCTGACGGGAAAATTATCGGCATGGGCGCGGCTGAATATGACGGTAAAAAAATTTTTGACGCGGGCGGGAAATTTCTTGCGCCTGGTTTTATCGACGGGCATATTCATATTGAATCGTCTTACATAAGCCCTGAACAGCTCGGCAGGATAATTGTCCCATGCGGCACCACGACTATTATTGCCGACCCTCACGAGATTGCTAACGTTTGTGGGCTTGCGGGCTTGCGTTATATGCTTGACGCCGCGCAGAGGACGAAACTCAACATCGTTTACGCTATGCCAAGTTGTGTACCAGCCACGCCATTTGAGGACGCGGGCGCAACGATTGAGGCGGCTGATATGGAAGAACTTCTCGGCGACGAAAATTTTTTTGGCTTAGGCGAATTCATGAACGCGCCGGGGATAATTAACTGCGACGATAAAGCTTTGGATAAAATTTTGCTCGCGAACAAATTGGGCAAGCTGATTGACGGACACGCGCCGAATTTGACGGGTAAAGACTTGAACGCATATTTGAGCGCGGGGGTAGGCGGCGACCACGAATGTACAACCGTTGAAGAAATGAACGAACGCATTGCAAAGGGCATGTACGTTTTGATTCGCGAGGGTTCGGCGTGCCATAACTTGAAGACGTTAATTAAAGGTGTGACGCCCGCCAATAGCCGCCGCGTTTTGTTATGTTCAGATGACTGCCAGCCGAAAACTATTTTGGAACTTGGACACATGGATAAAAATATTAGAATGTGCGTTGAGGAAGGCATTGACCCGATAACGGCGATTCAAATGGCTACTATAAATGCGGCGGAGTCGGTCGGAATTTACGACAGGGGAATTATAAGTATTGGTGCACATGCTGATTTAGTTTTGCTTGACGACCTTAAAAATTTCCACGTCGATAAAGTTTGGATAGGCGGCGAACTCGTCGCTACGAACGGAAAATATTTGCCGCAAATTATTCCCGCTGATATATCAAGCGTTCGCGGCTCTGTTAAGGTTAAAAATTTTTCCGTCGACCGTTTGAAAATGCATTTGAGCGGCGGCAAGGTTAATGTCATTGGAATTGAGCCTGGTGGCGTCGTGACAAAAAAATATCTCGCCGAAGTTAAACACGACGAGACGGGCGATTTTATTTTTGACGCCGCGCAGGACATTTGCAAGGTTGCAGTGATTGAACGTCATCACGAGACGGGCAAAATTGGTTTAGGGCTTTTGGGCGGCTACGGAATTAAACGCGGCGCGATTGCCGTTTCAGTTGCGCACGATTCGCATAATATCATCGCGGCGGGTGTCAGCAACGAGGAAATTTTCTGCGCGGTCGAAGCTCTGATTAAAATGGAAGGCGGCATGGTTTTAGTTAAGAACGGCAAAATTATTTCGGTAATACCATTGCTAATTGGCGGGCTGATGAGTGATTTGAGCGGCGAGGAACTTAAAGAAAAACTTGACGCGCTCCACGCTAAAGCCCACGCCGAACTTGGAATCAGCGCGAACGTCGAACCCGTAATGACTTTAACCTTTATGTCGTTGCCCGTTATCCCAGAATTAAAATTAACGGCACGCGGACTCTTTGATTACGCTACGTTTAAATTTATTTCGCTAGAGGATTCTGCTCTTTGAACTAAATTGCTACTGTCAACGCTAGGTAAAAAACGAAAGCTCCCTCCGAAATGTGGAAGGAGCTTTCTTTGTGCAAAAATAAAAAATTATTCCTCAGTATAGAATTGAATAATGTTGCCAAAACGCAAACGCGGCGGACGAACACCTTGTACAGCGATTTGACCGGGCATAGTTGCCTCGCCGTTAACGACGATTGTGCAATGCCCCTCTTCGCGCAAATTTTTATTAACCGCGTCGCCGACTTTCACGACATCGAATTCGCTTTTGCCGACTTTGAGCTTGTCGCCCGCGACTATATCTGCCGCCAACTCGCTGACTGTGTGCTCAACGACCATATCCGCCAACGCCGGACGAATTTTCTCGTTAAGCAGAATAAAACTGCTGTTGCTCGAAAGGTACGCAGGCGCGTCCTTGCCAATACTTGTCATCTTCACTTCGTATTTTACCATTAAAATCAACCTCCTTGACGCGCATAATAACACATTTGCGCCAAAATATTCAAGCCGAAAATTTTTCCGTTAACTGCAATTTTAGCTGGCTTTACTTTAACTTTCTTTAGTGTATAATTGCAAAGAAATTATTTAAAGGAGAGCGGTGCCCTTTATATGGATACTGCAGAAAATACAAAACTTAAACCTTATTTATCGCCGCTGAACGTTTGGGCATTGTCTTTCGGGTGTGCAGTCGGTTGGGGCGCGTTCGTCATGCCCGGCACGACTTTTTTGCCGATTGCCGGTCCTCTCGGCACTGCGCTCGGTATGATTATTGGCGGCGTCATCATGCTGATTATCGGCTACAATTACCATTTCATGATGAATAAATATCCCGACGCCGGCGGCACTTATTCCTACGCTAAAAAAGTTCTCGGCTACGATCACGGCTTTTTAAGCTCGTGGTTTTTAATTCTGGTTTACATAGCGATTACTTGGGCGAATGCAACTGCGCTGCCCATTATCTTTAGAAAATTTTTGGGCGATACTTTTCAATTTGGCTTCCATTATACAATCGCGGGCTTTGATGTTTGGTTCGGCGAGGCTCTGCTAAGTTTAGGTGCGCTGTGGATTTTTGGTGCTCTCTGCATGCACGGCGGCAAATTGGCGGCTTGGGTTCAGACGATCGCGGCGATAATTTTGCTCGGCGGCGTGTTAATTTCTATGGGCGCGGTTGTTGCAAGTGGAATAAAGCCCTTTGACATTGCGCCCGCCTTCCCGCCTGATAATACAAGTTCATTCGTGGCGATTTTTGGAATTGTCGTTTTAGCTCCGTGGGCATTTGCCGGCTTTGAATCGGTATCACAATCGGCGGAAGGTTTTAAGTTCTCAGTTAAGAAAACTTTTGCGATTTTAATTTGCGCGGTCGTGGCGGCGGCCCTTGCTTACACTTTCCTCGCTATATTGGCAATTTCTGATATACCGGCGGGATATTCTAACTGGTCTGAATATCTTGCCGATTTGGACAATCTCGAAGGATATGCCGGTATGCCGACGATACACGCAATCCACGAACTTATGGGCGATACGGGCTTGATAATTTTGATTATGGCTGTTATGGGCGGCGTAATTACTGGTTTGGTTGGCAATTATATCGCGGCAAGCCGATTGATTTTCGCGCTAACTCGTGATGATTTATTGCCTGCGTGGTTCGGTAAGCTCAACGAACATCGCACGCCTATGAACGCAGTTTTATTTATAATGCTCCTGTCCTTGCCGATACCGTTTCTCGGACGCACCGCGATTGCGTGGATTATCGACGTCAACACAATCGGCGCGACAATCGATTATACTTATACCTCGCTCGTCACGATTATCACTGCGCGGCAAATGGGCAAAAGTCTACCGCAAATCACAGGGTTAATCGGCGTCGTCGTATCAATGATTTTCTTCCTGTACTTTATGGTGCCGAATGTTTGGACGGTTGCCGCCATGACTACAGAAAGTTATTTGATTTTGATTCTGTGGAGCATTCTAGGCTTTGTATTCTTCCGCTACATTTTTCAACGCGACACGGATCGGCGTTTTGGCAAGTCGACAATTTCTTGGATTGCGTTGCTGTTTTTGATTTTCTTTACGTCAATGCTTTGGGTTCGCGAGGCAACCAGCGACGCCGCGCAGACAGTTTTGGGCAACTTGAGAGAATACTACACCGAAGAACTTAACGAACACGGTATACCGCCCAGCAATCGCGAGAAAGCTGATTCGGAATTTTACCTGCAAAATCAAATGGAATTCGTCAGCGACTCTTTGACACGCCATAACTTAATGCAAATGGGCTTGATTACAATCGCGCTGTTTATCATGTTCAATATTTACAATATGATGATGACACGCGAAAAAAAT
>CAMJKR010000130.1 GCA_946406415.1 uncultured Selenomonadales bacterium
ATCCGAGTTCAAAGAAATGTTCGCGCTGTGTAGTGTTAAACAAACGTCGGGAGCTTTGGCGAAGACGAACACAAAGAAGCAGTAAGACAGCACCGCGAGGTCTGTCCAATTCATCTTGACATAGCTAATGACTATGTTTTAAGTAGCAGGAATCTTTATGGCGACTTATGTGCCTCGCGTGTTAATTTGTGGTGACGTTGAGGAGTTCAAAGAAAAAATTGGCAACAAGCCCGCTGAGATTGTCGGGCAGATAAAATACGAGAAGACCGGCGACTACGTAAAATTATTTTTTGGCGAACAATCTTTGACCGGCAAGGATATTAAAAGTTTGCTTGACGGCGTGGCGGATTATTTAATATTTACTAATGTCTTTGATTATGGTTGTTATTTTAAAAAATTTCCTCGTAATGCACAAGTCATATCGCTTGAAACTTTTGCAAAGAAAATTTACAATGATTTTTTCTCGGCCGAGATATGGTTCTTGCTTAAAGAGTTGCTTGGTAAAATAAAAAATGCGGAGCGTGTACTCGACTTTGACGCTTTCTTTGCCAAAAGTGGTTTTCACACCAAAGGCGATTTCAACGTTACGATTGAGGACATAGCCGACAATCTCTACCCGATTATGGAAAATATTTACGGGAAAATTTATCGCTCGTTCGACGAATGCAAGTTTCATAACTTTAACGCGATTATTTTGACTAAGGAACGCACGCCCGAAGAATTTATCGACGTGGTAATTGAGACCGAAGCTTTGACGGAAAATATTTTGACATTTGTCAGGAAAAATTCCGAGCTTGAAACTTGGCTTGCGTCTAATGAAAATATTTTCGCACGGATTAAATATTTTAAAGGGACAAATGGCGCGTGGTATGTTATAAAAAAAAATGTTCCGCCCGCTGATGTAGGAATTTACGTCGTAACACACAAGGACGCAAAACTTAGCGCACTTCCCAAAGGTTACAAATTTATTCACGCTGGACACGCGCTCGCCAAAAATGATTTCGGCTACGCTGGCGACGACACCGGCGATAATATCAGCCAACTCAATACTTTCCTCGACGAAATTACTGCGCTCTATTGGATTTGGAAAAATACTAAGCACACGCATACGGGTTTTGTACATTATCGCCGCTTCTTTACGAACACGACTAATCAAAAGGCTTTTAACAGGAAGAAAATTTTAAGCGCGGAAGAAATTCTAAAAATCCTGAGCGAATATGATTTTATCGTTCAGCAAGAGGGCATGTCCGAAATAACTTTGCGTGAACAGATAATTCTTTCTGTTGGGCAACCCGATTTAGTTCAAGTTTGTGAAAAAATTATTCGCTATCATTTGGTGCGCACGCACCCGGATTACCTTGACGCCTTCGACGACGTGTTAAGTGGTTGTGCTTTTTTTAGCTGTGGAATGCACATAACGCGCCGAAATATTTTTAATGCCTATTGCGAATGGCTGTTCTCTTTTATGCTCGACGCTACGGAAGAAATTAGCGACAAATTAGAAATTGATGGTAAATCACTTGGCGAAATGCCTCATCAATGTTCGCGGGTTATGGGGCATTTTGCCAAACGTATGATGACGGTTTGGCTGATGAAAAACCATTTGCGAATCAAAACTTTGCCGGTAATGTTCCGCGAGGACGTTTGATAAATGTTGCAAGATATAACGCTTGGACAATTTTTTCCCGGCAAATCGATATTACACCGACTTGACCCGCGCACTAAAATAATTTCGCTGTTCGCGCTGATGATTGTAATTTTCACGGCGCAAGGTTGGGCGGCATATTCTGCACTGACGATTTTGACGGCGGGATTAATTTTTTTATCACAAGTGCCGCCGCTGACAGTTTTAAAATCAATCAAGCCGCTTGCGTGGATAATTTTATTCACATTGCTGATACACTTTGTTAGCCACGACGGGGAAGTTTTAGCGAAATTTTACGTGTTCAAAGTGACGACGGAAGGAATAATCTACGGCGTGCAGATAAGCTTGAGATTAGTGCTGTTAATTGTTCTGTCGAGTTTGCTGACGTTCACGACATCGCCGCTAAAATTAACCGACGCGACGGAAAAACTTTTATCGCCGCTGAAAAAAATCGGCGTGCCCAGTCACGAATTGGCAATGATGATGACGATAGCAATCCGATTTGTGCCGACGCTCCTTGAGGAAACGGACAAAATAATTAAGGCGCAAAAGTCGCGTGGATTGGATTTTGAATCGGGCGGCTTGCTTAAAAGATTGCGGGCAATGGTTCCGATTTTAGTTCCGTTGTTCCTGTCGAGTTTTCGGCGGGCAGACGATTTAGCAATGGCAATGGAGGCGCGTTGTTATCGTGGCGGCGAAGGGCGCACTCATATGAAGCAACTGCACTTGACGAATTTAGATTTTTACGCGGCGATAATCGTTTTATTAATCTGCGCGGGCGTTGGGGGATTAAGTTATGCGCTTTGAGAATAAACAGGAAATGAAACTTCGACGGCGGAACATTGCGTTGACGGTTGCTTATGACGGAACGAATTACAATGGCTTTCAATGGCAAAGCCCGCCGCGAGTAGCTGTTCAAAATGTTTTGGAGACTAAACTGGAAAAAATTTTTGGCGATAAAATTCAGTTAGCGGCGGCAGGGCGTACAGACGCCGGAGTTCACGCTTTGGGGCAAGTCGTCAATTTTTTTACGGACGGAAGAATTGATGTTGAAAAAATCCCGATTGCGGCGAGTTGCGTTTTGCCGAGTGATATTATCGTTCGTGAGGCGCGGGAAGTTGATAAAAATTTCAGCGCACTGCACAGCGCGAAGAGTAAAATTTATCTCTACAGAATTCTGCGGGGTGCGGCGTCCAATCCGTTTATAAATCGATTTGCCTGGCACATTTTCCGACCGCTTGACGTGGACGCAATGCACGCGGCTTTAAAGATTTTAATTGGCACGCATGATTATTCGAGTTTCAAGGCGGCGGGCGGCGCACCAAATATGAATCCCGTCCGAACGATTTTTGCGGCGGAGCTGTTAGAGGAAAAATTTTTTGGCGGCGACATTTTAACGATTAAAATTCACGCAAGCGGATTTTTGTATCACATGGCACGAAATATCGTCGCATTGACAGTTGCAGTTGGCAGAAAAAAAATAAACCTTGACGAGTTCCAAAGAATTTTCTACGCCCGCGACAGGAGCCTCGTCCCAGCGACTGCCCCCGCGCAAGGTTTATGTCTTCAAAAAGTTTTCTATTAAGAACGCTTACGCTTTACTGCCACTGCCGCTTTGACGTCACAATTCGATAACGGATTTAAATATTTGCTCGACTAAGGAGGCGATTTTTTTGAAGTGGTTACGTTGGGGAATTCGGGCGATAATCGCGATTGCAGTCGTCCACGTGATATTTTTCCTGTTTATGCTGATTAAAATGTTGACTGCTTAAGGGCAAAAAAATATCCGCGCAATGGCGGACAAATTGTAACGTTTATTCGGCTAAAAGTTGTTCAAAGTCATCTTCGGACAAAATTTTAATTCCCAGTTCAAAGGCTCGTGACAGTTTATATCCTGCCTTGTCGCCCGCGATAACGTAATCGGTGTTCTTAGTGACTGCGCTTTTGACGATACCGCCGCGCTCCATGATGAGTTTGCTTGCCGCGTCGCGAGAATATTTTTCAAGCTTGCCCGTCAATACGAAACTTTTGCCCGCTACCGGCGAGTCAGTCTCTTCGACAACTTTTTTCTCTTCTTCCGTTGTCAAGCCCATGTCTTTCAACTCCTCCAAAATTTTAAGATTGTCCGCCTCGTCGAAGAATTCTTTAACGCGTCGCGCAGTAACTTCGCCAATATCCGGCACCTTTTGAAGTTCTTCAAGCGTCGCCTTAGAAATTTCGTCGAAGCCGCCAAAATATTGCATTAAATCGTGAGCCGCGCCAACTCCGACGCCGAATATCCCTAAGCCCGTCAGCAGTTTTGCGGGCGGATTTTTTTTACTCTCTTCAATCGCCGCCAAAATTTTATCCGTAGCTCTTTTAAGCCCGAAGATTTTTTTAGCAAGCAATTCCTCGCGGCGATTTTTAAGCTTGTAAATGTCGGCAACAGTCTTGACAAAACCCCCGGCAATCAGTTTAGGAATTGAAGTTTCGCCAAGCCCTTTGATATCCATAGCGTTGCGCCCTGCGAAGTTCAGCAAATGATTTTCCAACTGCGCGGGGCAATTCGGATTGAGGCAACGATAATCAACGGCATTTTCCTCGCGCTCCAACTTGTGATTGCAGGCAGGGCAAATGTCGGGGATCTTATACGGCACGGAATTTTCCGGACGCTTAGAAAAGTTGACGCCGCTAACACGTGGAATAACTTCGCCGCTCTTGTAAACGCGAATCGTATCACCAATGCGAACGTCCAATTCGTCGATAAAGTCTTGATTGTGGAGCGTGGCGCGTTCAACCCGCGTGCCGTTTAAGCTCACCGCATCGAAAACCGCCGTCGGAGTAACTCGGCCCGTGCGACCGACGCTTAATTCAATTTTCCTCAAAATCGTTTCGCGCTCATCGGGCGGATATTTATAAGCCACTGCCCAGCGCGGAAATTTACTTGTCGCACCGAGTGTTTCACGTTGCGCAAAGTCATTTACTTTGATAACTGCGCCGTCAATGCCGTAGTTAAGTTTTTCGCGCCGTGCACCAATTTCCTCTATCGCCTGCCAAACTTCCTCGAATGTCTTGCAAACTTTGTAATCGTGAATAATTTTTATCCCGTTGCGTTTCATGAACTCGTAAGCCGCGACGTGATTTTGAATTTCCACGCCGTTAACTTTTTGCAGATTGAACACAAACATGGAAAGTTTTCGTTCGCGGACAATTCTGCTATCAAGCTGTCGAATAGTGCCCGCCGCGCAGTTTCTAGGATTGGCAAAAATTTTCAAGCCAAGCTTTTCTTGCCGCTCATTAGTCGCAACGAAATTTTCCTGCGTCATGTAGACTTCGCCGCGTATCTCAAAATATTTCGGCGTGTCAACGAGTTCTTGAACAACGTCATCAATAACCCGCGCATTTTCTGTAACGTCCTCGCCTTGAGTGCCGTCACCGCGTGTTATTGCTTGAATTAATTTTCCGTCCTCATAACGCAGAGCCAATGATAAGCCGTCAATTTTTTCCTCGACGATAAATTCCGGCGAACTTAGTTTTGCAATCGCGTCGTTGATAAAATCTTCTACCTCCTCGCGATTGAACACGTCCTGCAACGAAAGCATTTTAACATCATGCGCCACGAGCTTGCCCGCCTCGCGACGAGCCGCGCCGCCTACCGTTTGTGTCGGGGAAGTCGCCGTAATGAATTCAGGATAAGCCGCCTCCAACTCCTTGAGCCGCGTCATTAATTTATCGTATTCGTAATCAGAAATTTCTGGTGCGTCCAATTCGTAATATTTTTTATTGTGCTGCCGAATTTCTTTACGAAGCCTTACAAGCTCCGATTTAACTTGAGAAATGTCCATAAATTCCACCTGCCTTAAATATTATAAATAAATTCGACAAAAATTTTTCTTTACCTGCCTAATGGGGATTTCTGAGGCGGGCTTTTTTTGTTTGCAAAATGCGGCGTTCGTTGTATAATCTTCGCAACTGTAACTAAGGAGATTAAAACTATGTATACTAAAAAAATTTATTTCAGCGGCGGCAACGTCAACGAGTTGCAAGAAATTTTTGCCGACGTGCCTGGCGTCGTGAACGTTTTAATCGGGATTTGTGCCGCCCGCAACGTTCACAGCTACGTTAATTACGAACCGCAGACGTTGGAAAATATTCCGAGCGTCGAAATTGAATTCAATCCCAAAAAAATGGATTTGTCGATGTTAATGGATGTGCTGTTTAATGTGCTAAATCCCTACGTCGAAAATAATTTGGGCGTTTATTACAATTCGGGCGAAGACGAGCCGCAAGTTGAGTTGCATTTGAATTTTATAGCCAATCGCGGCAGGGAGCCAGTCGTTTCCAAAGCTTGTCTGACGATCAACGACCCGCATGTTGATAAAGTTGTCCGAAAATGTTATGTCAAAGTCGGACGGCTGATAAATTTTGTCACCGCGCCCGATGACGAACAATTTTTCTTGCGCAGGCACCCCGAAATAAAAACGGATATAGACTTGACAAAGCTGAAAACTTCCCTTAGATTTTAAATGACGGGAGGTGAGAAAATGCGCGAACGATTGGAAGAAAAGCGGAAGAAATTTTTATGCAAAATGCGCAATCGGAAATTATTTTGGTCATTTATACTTTGTTTTTTAATAGTAATGTGTTCGCTGGCGCATTTGGGTTTTAACTCGGACTTCACGCGGATAAAAGAAAATCTTACGTCTAAAGTTAACTCTGAAACGATCTTGCCGACCTTCAGCAAACCGACGACGATAATGTTAATGGGCGTCGACGAGCGCAAAGATGATGTTGGGCGTTCTGATACGCTGATGATTTTAAATTTGTCGGAAGATAAAGCGTCGCTGTTGACGATACCGCGAGATACAATGGTCTATATCGAACGACACGGCTACCAAAAGATAAATGCGGCGTATGCATACGGCGGCGCGAAATTGTCGCGGGAGACCGTCGAAGATTTTCTTGGCATTGATATTGATTACTACGTTACGATAAATAAATCGCGCTTTGCTGAAGTGATTGACGCAATGGGCGGCGTAGATATTTACGTTGAA
>CAMJKR010000131.1 GCA_946406415.1 uncultured Selenomonadales bacterium
TGCGAGCCACTATTAAATTTCGATTTGATTGCAAAGAGCGACGTGGACGCTAAAGCCCGTGAACTGCTGACGCAAGTTGATTTGCCTGCCGACTTTGTAGACCGTTATCCGCACAACATGAGCGGCGGACAAAGGCAACGCGTGGCAATCGCTCGTGCCTTAGCACTTGAGCCGGAAGTTATTGCCTGCGACGAAGCAACGAGCGCGCTTGATGTTTCCGTTCAAGATACAATTATAAAATTGCTCGTCAAACTCCAGCGCGAAAAGGGAATCACTTACATTTTTATTTGTCACGACCTTGCACTTGTCAGCATGTTCAGCCACAGAATTGCGGTTATGTATCTCGGCAACATGATGGAAAAAATTGACGGCGACAAATTAGACCGAGCAAGTCATCCTTACACACGTGCCCTGTTAAAAGCTGTCTTCTCGACCGAACGCGAAAAAAATCAGTACATAGAAATTTTGCCGGGAGAAATTCCCAGTCCGCTTGATGTACCGTCGGGTTGCCCTTTTCGTAACAGGTGCATTTACTGCCAAGAAATTTGTACAACTAAAAAGCCACGCTTTGAAGAAATCGAAGAAAATCATTTTGTCGCCTGTCATTATCCTATCAAACTCAATTAAATATTTGGTTCAGGCGTTAATGAAATAAGTGGTGCGAACTCTCTGCAATTCGGGACGTATTAGCCGCGACAATTTTTTTAGCAATATTGTCTAATTTCTCGTCGTTATAGCCGGTCATGTCCAAAAAGTCCAATAGTTCCGGCGGGAGCTTAAGTTTCGTTGACGATTTGTGTAGAATCTTCGGTAGAAAAGCCCATTTCGTCAGCCGTCACGATTGTAACATATAAATCTTTACCGGATTGCAAATTCCTTGCGGATTATCGACCTTCAATCGGGAAGAGGCGCGTATTGCCGTCCATCAAACTAACATGAACATTTTCGCCTTGACTTATAATCGTATTCTTGCCCGTGCTCGCCGTTATTTTGACTTCTGCGCTCATTTTTGCAATTATTGCCGCCTTAGCATTGCTCAGCGTTATATCTTTAGTGCCGGTCGTATTTGCCGCGACGCTTTCAAAATTGCTTATTAGAGCCGTCGCTTGTTATTATCGTGACAAAGGAGGCACCTGCGACCGATACCACGTTATTTCCGTTTAGCTTTCACGCACGGCAGGCACGAACTTTTTGTTAAATCTTAATAAAATATAAGTGCTACGCGATTTGTTATTATTTATAGACAAAAAAAGCGGCAGGCTTAATTGCCCACCGTAATTTTTTTTTGGTTGCAGGAGTAGGGAAGGTTTATTTCTTGACTAATTTAGTGCCTTTGATACGATAAATGTCGCCGTTTACGTTAAAAGTGGAGGTATCGAAGTCTTTCAACGTAATGGCATTAGAAGTAGAACCGACTTTGAAAGAAATTTCACCTTTGGAGCGATTATAAGACGCGGAGAAAGTTCCGGTAATTTTAAGCATGTCATCATCTTCAAAACCGTAGATAACGTCTTTGCCGTCGCCTTTTGCATAGATAAAAACGTTGTCATCGTCGCTACCCCAGAGCGTATCATTGCCCTTGCCGCCAATAAGTGTGTCGTTACCGTCGCCGCCATAAAGTTTGTCATTGCCGGCATTGCCGACGAGCGAATCATTACCTTTGCCGCCGTAAATTGTATCAGCTTTGGAACCGCCGATAATTGTATTGGCAGAAGAATTGCCCGAGATTTCAATTTTCTTAGTTCTTTTCGAGGCGTCAGCAATTTTTACGCCGGATTCGAGAGTAACGGCGGCTTTGGAAGAATTAGTTAACTTCAACGTTTTAGATTCGGTGTCAGTTGTGGATTTTCCGCCGACTATCGACGAAAAACTTTTGCCGGAGGAATCAATCAAGCTAAGCGACTTGCCTTTAGCGTTTTTGACGGTGAGGGAACCGCTTCCGACGGTAAGAACAACATCGGAGCCGCTAACTTTTGCTTTGGAAATTTTTCCGCCCGAAATTTTAATTTTGTCGCCTGTCGTGTAATCGGTGATAACGTCATTGCCGCCATTTTTCGAGTAAATGAAGACATCGTTGCCCTTGCCGCCGGTGAGCGTATCGTTACCTTTGCTGCCATCAAGCCAATTTCTGCCGGAGCCGCCGATTATTACGTTCGCGAGCTTGTTGCCTTCAATTTCGAGGTTATGAGTAACAGCGGAGCCGTCAATCGTCACCAAAACGCGCCCGAAATCGTCAGCGTCAAATTCGTCGTCTCTGTAGCCGCTCAAAATCTTGATTTTCTTGCCGGCTTTAGAGATTTTTACGTTTTTGCGGTCGTCATAATCGTCGTCATCGTCATAATCGTCGCCGTCGTCATAATCGTCGTCGTCATCATAAAGGTCATCGTCGTCCCAATCGTAGCCGTACGCCATTTAAATCGCCTCCTAATCGAAAGTATCTGTTTCTGTGTGACATATTCGCACAAGTTTTTAACAGGGACTTTAACGGAAATTAAACTTTTTATAAACTTTTAGGGCTTGAATTTATAACCGACGCCCCAGACTGTGATTAAGTGCTTGGGTTTGGCAGGGTCAAGCTCAACAGCTTCGCGCAAGCGGTTAATATGCACCGGAACGGTTGCGGTATTGCCAAAAGAATTCATTCCCCAAATTCTATCGTAGAGTATTTCGCGGCTGAAGACGATATTTGCGTTAGTCATGAGAAATTCCAGTAGCTGAAATTCTTTGTTGGGCAAAACAATTTCCTTGTCTTTGACAAAAACTCTGTGCGTGTCCGATTCCAAAGTTATATTGCCGAGCATGATTTTATTTGTGTCAGCAATTCCTTTTAGTCGTTCGTATTGGGCAAGTTGAGATTTTACCCTTGCAACGAGCACGCCGGGCGAAAAAGGTTTCTCAATGTAATCATCTGCGCCGAAGCCCAAACCTTTTATCTTATCAATGTCCGATTTTCTTGCCGTCAACATCATTATGGGAATATCAATCTTGTCGCGAATACTTTTGCAAACTTCAAAACCGTCCATGCCGGGCAACATTATATCTAAAATTATCAAATCAAAGTTGCCGCTCAAAGCTTGTGCCATTCCGTCGGAGCCGGTCGCAGTTATTATCACTTCGTAGCCGCTGATTTCGAGATAATCTTTTTCAATCGCGGCAATGTCCGAATCATCTTCGATTATCAAAATTTTTTTGCTCATTAGTCCGACTCCTCCAATATCGGCAATTTAATTACGACCTTTAACCCGTGCGGCTTTATGTTTTCAAGAGTTAATGTACCGTTCATCATTTCGACGGCTCGCAACGTTATCGCTAAACCTAAGCCCGTGCCGTTTTCGGTGTGGGAACGAGCTTTATCCGTCCTGTAAAATGGTTCAGTCAATCGTTTCAAAGAATCTTGCGGCACACCAATTCCATTATCGCTGATACTTAATATAGCAATTTTTTCTTCGACTTTCAAATTTATTTTGCATTCGACTTTTTCTTCCGAACGATATTTAATGCTGTTGTCAATGATATTCGACAAAATTCTTTCCAACAATAAAAAGCTCCCCATAATTTTTGCATTTGATTCGACTTCCAATGTTACTTCAGCTTGATATTTTTGCCAGACGTAAAAATTTTCCGAAACGAAGAACTCAAGCATACTTTTTAAGTTGATTATTTCAAAAGGAACGGCTTTTTCTCCGAGCGACATTTTAGAAAACAGAAATAATTGCTCTATCAAGTTGTTTAATTCATCAGCCTTTTTCTTTATGACTTGCAGATAGCGCAATTTTTTTTCGGGAGTATCTGCCACGTTGTCAATCAAGCCCTCGACGTAAGCTTTAATGGTGGTTAGCGGCGTGCGTAAGTCGTGAGAAATGCTTGCGACTAATTCTTTACGACTTTCCTCTTGTAACTTGCTTTCTTTAAGTGATTCGGATAATTGTTGAACCATAAGGTTGAAAGGTAGCACAATATTTTTCAAAATGAATCGCGATAACAGCCAACTGGTCGCCAAAACGAAAATAATCAGCGAACCAACCACGAAATAAACGGTATTTTGCAAAGCCGCCTCCAAAACTTTATCTTCGTCATGAATTGAGCGTTCACTGACAAAATACAGCGAATAATTTTTCCCGTTGACGGTCTGCTTTTCAAAATATACAAAATCATTTTCCAAAGTGTTAGTGTAAGTGAATTCTTTATCGGCAAGATTTAAATTGGAGTCTTCAAGCAAATTTTTCCCAATGCTCTGTAGCGATTCATTGCCGTAGCTGTAAATTATCCTATTTTCTTCCATGACTCGGATATAATTTTGTTCGGGAGCCAATAAACCAATCAACCAATAGCCGACGGAGCCATTTTTATTAAAAATTATTTTGTGAACGGCTTCGCAAGCATGTTGGAACTCCCACGCGCTTTCAATGTAAATGTGATTACCGTTTCTGGCAAAACTTAGCAAGCCTAAGCCGCAGATAACAATCACCAGCGCAGTCATCATCACGGGTACGATAAATACAATTACATGCGAAATTATCAGCTTATGTTTTATTGTCATACTCATAACCTTAAAATTACAATTACAATTCGTGAATAAAATTATAACATAGCCGATAGAAAACAAAAAAGCTCTATCGTGTTTTTTAACAAATTAGAGCTTTTATAAATTATAGATTTTATGGATGTTCGTTTTTTACATTTCGTCGCGCTTTAAACTTACATTTCGCCGCGAGCTTCACGTTTTGAAAGTTCTTCCATAATTGCGGGATATTCTTTATCGAGTTTGTACATTGACAAGACTATTAGTAACGATACCCAAATAATTATCATGCCGAAGATATAAATGTTTACGATCATATCAATCGCGCTTTGCGGTTGAACGGCGTCGGCAGTCGTGGAGGCAATGTAGCCGCTCATGGACATAAGCCACGTAATGAACGCGCCGCACAAGCCCGTGCCGAGTTTATAACCAATGGAGCCGCCGGAGAATATCAAGCCTTCTGTGCGAATGTGGAATTTATATTGACCGTATTCGACGCAATCGCCCAAAAAGCCGAAGATAACCGAGTTCAACGGAGCAAAGCCTACGCCACGAATAAAGCAACTGAAGATAACCCAGTTAAAATCGGTCGGGTGCGTGCAGTAAATCAAATGACCGATTAAAGCAACGGCGCAACCAATCATTGACATATTGCGCTTGCCGAACTTCCTAAGTAAGAACGGGCAGAACAGCACGGTAGTTGCAATAGTCGTGACAACTTCTAACAGCAACAGGTAGCTGAAAAGTGAATCGTCGAAGAAAATATATTTGCAGTAATATGGCAGAACAGTACCGGTAACCATCTGAATAATACATTGCATCATCCAGATAAATGCCGCCATTAAGAAATATTTATTCATAAGCAAGCATTTAATCGCTCTGCCGACGGGCAGTTTATCTTCCTTCTTGCGAGCCTCGATAACAACTTTTTCCTCGCACTGCTTAAAGCACAAAAGCAAGAGGAATAACGCGAGGACTGCCCAAATGCTCATGACGATAATCCATGCAGTCTGGTTGTCGCCGAAAACTTTGATAAGCGGGAGCGTCGCGGAAATGGAAATGATTTTGCCAATCGGTGAAAGTGCCATACGAGTAACGGAGAGCATGTCGCGTTCATGCGAGGAGCGCGTCATCATAGCAGAGAGTGAACCGTAAGGCAGATTTAATGCGGTGTAGCAAACGGTATTACAGAAGTTGTAAGTTATAAAGAGGTAGACGAATTGAGTAAAATCAGAAACGCCTTGCGGTACGCAGTAAATCAAAACAATCGACACGCAGAAAGGAATGCTCGACCACAAAACCCACGGGCGCGATTTGCCCCATTTGGAATTGGTGCGCTCAACAATGAATCCCATAATGACATCGGAGACGCCGTCGAAGCAACGGGATAAGAGCATAACGAGACCGACGGTTGTAGGCTCAACGCCGGCATAGTCCGTGTAAAAGAACGTCAGAATTGTCATTGCGCCTGCAACGACGTTGCAAGCTGTATCGCCGAAGCCGTAACAAATTCGAGTAAACCAGGAAAGTTTCTCGTCAACGGCGGGCGAAATATTCGGTGTAGCTGTACTCATTTTATTCCCTCCCCGGAAAAATAGTGATTAGTGATTAGTGGCTAGTGGCTAGTGAACTTCTAATCACCAACCACTAACCACTAACCACTTAAAAATGTGAAGGGTTTTTAGTCTTGGAAAATTGCCTTAACTGCAGTTTTGGTATCAGTCAGCGGGAAAAGTTCGTAGCCGACGCGATATTGGTAGCCGAGACGTTTTAAAGTTTCGTAAACGGCATGATAGTTAATTTCGCCGGTACCAGGCTCGTGACGACCGGGACAATCAGCAATGTGAATATGTCCGATTTGGTCAAAATATTTTTCAATGTTGTAGCAGAGTGCGCCCTCGTTGTACTGCATATGGTAAGCATCGAACAGAATCATTAGATAAGGCGAATTGATAAGGCGTGTAACTTCTGCCGCCATTTGCGTAGTCTGGAGGAAATTGCCGACGTGATCAACTTTAATGTTCAAGCCTTCCAAGTTCATGCGAATTTTGTATTCTTCAGCGAGTTTAACGGAGGCAAGCAACGTGTCATACATGGAGCAAAGCTTAACGGTGTCAGAAAGTTCGTCGTAGTGATTAACGA
>CAMJKR010000132.1 GCA_946406415.1 uncultured Selenomonadales bacterium
CGATGAATTGACTTTGGGCTTTAAGTCGTCGGCTATGGCAGGTATATTTAATAAATACAGTCAACGGATTGAACAGACTACTGCGCAAGTTGCCGGACGTGCGATAAAAGTTTCAGTCGTCGTCGATAACAATTTGCCGCCGGCGGTTTTAAAAAATATGTCCGAGCCTGAACGCTCAAACATGATGGGCGCAATGAAAATTCTTAACGCTTCCGACGCCGCTAAAATTAATAATTGAGGAGAGGTTATAATGGCACAACAGGGATTTGATTTAGGTGCGATAATGAAACAGGCACAGGCTTTGCAACGCAGTTTCGAGGAAAATAAAGCGCGTCTTAAACAGGAGACAGCAACGGCGCAAGTTGGCGGCGGCATGGTTAGCGCAACCGTCGACGGAGAAAAAATTGTCAAGGAAATTAAAATCGCGCCCGAACTCGTGCAGGACGGCGATGTTAGCGCGATTGAAGATTTGGTTGTAAGCGCGGTTAATGCGGCGAACGCGGAAATTGATAAAAAGATTTCGGCGAACATGTCGGCATTCGCTGGCAATGCTTTGGGCGGGCTTGGCAACTTGGGTGATTTAGGTAATATGAACGATCTTATTGGTAAATTTTTAGGCGGCGGTCCGAAGGCTTAATATGAGTTCAAAAGCAATGGCGGCTCTTGTGGAGTCGCTTACAAAACTGCCGGGCGTCGGAACTAAAACTGCCGCTCGGCTTGCTTATCATATTGCGGCAATGAAAGCCGACGACGTGGAAAATTTAGCGGCGGCGATTCGTTCCGTAAAATTGGATACGCATGCCTGCGAAATTTGTTTTAACACGATTGACGCCGATAAAGTTATCTGCGACATTTGCGCCTCCGATAAACGCAACGGGAAAATTATTTGCGTAGTCAAAGACGCCAAAGACCTCGACGCTATCGAACGAGCCGGAACTTTCGACGGAAAATATCACGTGACGGGCGGTTTAATTTCTCCGTTGGCGGGCGTCTCACAAAACGATATTCGATTGCGCGAGCTGATAAAACGCGTTGGCGAAGATAAAGTTGAGGAAGTTATAATCGCGTTTGAGCCGACGGTTGAGGGCGATGCAACGTCGCTGTTCATTTCAAGGTTATTAAATCCCGTTGGCGTCAAAGTTACGAAACTCGCACGCGGCTTGGCGGTCGGCGCGGACTTCGCCGGAACAGACAGTTTAACAATCGCTAAGGCTATAGAAAATCGAGTACCAATTTAAAACTTATCTTCCGCGCCGTAAGACCCCGCCTCTGGGGATATAAGGCGTATGTTGACATATTGGAAAATTTAACGTATTCTACAAAAAGATTTGTATTTCATATACCGTGGGGCACACGGGAATTTACGCCTTTGGAGACCATGTAAGACGCATTGCGCAATGGTCGTTGAATTAGGAATCCCTCCGGCTTTAGCCGTGGGGAGTGTCAACTGCTCAATCTGGGCAGATTTTTTTTGCATGAATGGGCGTTATCTGGTATGATAAAAAAAATTTTTATTACGGAGTGATTCATCATGAAAGTTAGAAAAGCAGTTATTCCCGCCGCAGGATTGGGCACGAGATTTTTGCCCGCTACGAAGTCTCAACCTAAAGAAATGTTGCCGATTGTCGACAAACCGACGATTCAATACATAATTGAGGAAGCGGCAGCGGCAGGCGTCGAAGATATTATCGTCGTGACGGGTCGCAATAAACGTTCGATTGAAGACCACTTCGACCGCTCTATTGAATTAGAATGGGAGCTTGAACGCAAGGACAAGGAAGAAATGTTGCAAATGGTCAAAGAAATTCCCGCCATTGCCAATATTCACTTTATCCGTCAAAAGCAACCGCTCGGCTTGGGGCACGCCGTCTTAACTGCCAGCCATTTTATCGGCGACGAACCTTTTGCCGTTTTGCTCGGTGATGACGTTGTAGTTTCTCGCAAGCCCGTCCTCCAGCAAATGGTTGAAGTCTTTAACGAATATAAAACTTCGATTTTGGGCGTGCAGGAAGTTTCAGAGGACGTCGTTCACAAATACGGCATTGTCGATTGCAAACACGTCGAGGGCGGCATTTATAAAGTTAAAGATTTAGTCGAGAAACCTGCGCGGGAAGAGGCACCAAGTCGCATTGCAATTTTGGGCAGATATATTTTGACGCCAACAATTTTTTCCTATCTTGAGACGCAAGAGCCAGGCGCGGGCGGCGAAATTCAGTTGACGGACGGACTTAAACGCCTTGCCAAAAACGAGGCGATGTACGCTTACATTTTCAAAGGGCACCGCTACGACGTGGGAACTAAAATTGGCTTCTTGCAGGCGAATATCGAATTTGCCCTGCGCAATCCCGAAACTGCCGATGACTTGAAATTTTATCTTGGCAATTTGCATGACAATATGGAGCAAATGCTTGACTATGATTAAGATTGTTCAAAATAAAAATCGCGGTGGAGTAGTCGATACGTCGGCTTACTCCTTTGCCGCGACGGAAAATATACGCAGGTTGCACACCGCGCTTGACGTTTACAAAGAGACGCCACTTGTTGAGCTGAAAAATTTTAAAGGCGTTCGTTCAATTTTTGTTAAGGACGAGGCGCAACGTTTTGGGCTTAAGGCTTTCAAAGGGCTGGGCGGCGTTTGGGCGATTTATAAAGTTATCAGCGACGAATTAGGCTTGAATAATCCGACGCTTGACGAAATTTTTAAACACCGCGCTGAACTTTCCGAGATGACTTTTATCACGACGACGGACGGCAATCACGGCAAGGGCGTTTCTTGGGCGGCGGGGCTTTTCGGTTGCAAATCTTACGTCTACATGCCGCACGGTACCGTTGAGGTTCGGGCGCAAGCAATTCGCGACGCCGGTTCAGCTACCGTTAAAATTACCGATATGAATTACGATGACTGCGTTAAGTACACGGCGCGGCTTGCGGCAGAAAATCATTGGCATTTGATTCAAGATACCTCGTGGACGGGCTACGAAAAAATTCCCTCGCAAATTATGTTAGGCTATTCGACGCTGGCTTACGAGGCATTGCGGCAGATGAATTATCAGCGACCGACGCATATATTTTTGCAAGCGGGCGTAGGTTCAATGGCGGGCGCAGTTGCCGCAGTGTTCGCTGAAGTTTTTAAAGATAATCCGCCGCGAATTACAATCGTGGAGCCGATAGAGGTTGCTTGCTTTTATGAAACTATGCGCATTGGCGACGGGAAAATTTATTCAGCGACGGGCAACGGGCAAACGATGATGGCGGGTTTGAATTGCGCGACGCCCTGCGATTTGGCGTGGAAGATTTTAAGACGCTACGCCGCTGACACCGCGATAATTTCAGATGACATTGCCGCCAAAGCAATGAGAACTTTAGCAGAGCATAAAATTATTTCGGGCGAATCGGGTTGCGCAGGTTTTGCGTTGGCTAATGCCGCGCTTAATTCTGAAGATTTGCGCCGCGCCCTTGAACTCGACGAGCAATCTATTATTTTTGTCATAAACACTGAGGGCGACACTGACCCCGACAACTACAAAAAAATTTTACAGAAGGGGGATTCACCATGAAGGCTTTTAAACTTTTGCTACTACTGCCGATAATTGCGCTTTTAATTGGTTGCGGCGGAGAAAATTCTGCAAGTAAGGCAACGCGTTTAGGCACGGGCGGCACGGGCGGCATGTATTACGCTTACGGCACCGAGCTTGCCAAAATGATTGACGCCGAAGGCAAAGGACACGCGCTTGATGTAAAAATGACTGCAGGATCCGCCGCTAACTTGCGACTTCTGCGCGAAAAATTTTTAGACCTTGCAATAGTTCAAAGTGACACGCTTTCCAACGCGATTAACGGGCGTGGCGTCTTCGCGGCGGCAGGTCCCGGCGTCGGATATGCGGCTGTCGCTGGGCTTTATACTGAGGCTTGTCAAATTGTCGTCTCTAAAAATTCTGGCATTACAAATGTTAGCGATCTCGTCGGCAAAAGAGTTTCAGTCGGTGAGCGTGAATCGGGCGTTCTGCAAAATGCCGAGCAAATTTTAATGGCGCACGGCTTAACTTTCGAGATGATTGAAACGGTTTACATGTCGTTCACGGACGCGGCTTCGGCTATGGAGAAAGGGCAAATTGACGCCTTCTTTATTACGGCGGGCGCACCTACTGCCGCCATTGCTGACCTCGCAAATCATAAAGAAATTAAAATTCTCTCAATCGAACCCGACGTTCAAAATAACATGATGAAACTTTATAAAGGCTACACGCGCTGCACAATTCCCGCTAACACTTACACCGGACAAACCGAAGACGTTCAAACTATTGGAGTTAAGGCGGTTTTGGTTGCAAGCACCGATTTAAAAGATGACGAGGTTACTTACCTTAGCGAATTTATTTTCAAGAACGCCGATAAACTTCCGCACAACACTTCAAACAAAGAGTTAACCGTAAAATACGCCATTGAAGATATTCCTGCAAGTTTTCACGCGGGCGCGGCGAAGTTTTACGACATGCAGGGCGTAAAAGTCAACGTCTATAGCGGCAAGTCAAGCGAATCCGTTAAAGCAAGTCAAGATTGAGAGGAGGTCGCCTAATGTACACGCTGGAAATTAACATGTATCAAACGCTGGCGATTGCAGTTGTCATGCTTTACGTCGGCACGCTACTCAAAAGGCGAATTCAATTCCTTGAAACTTTTTGTATACCGTCGCCGGTCGTCGGTGGTTTACTCTTCGCAATAATCAGTTGTATTCTTTACACGTCGGGAATTATCAGTTTTGCCTTTGATGAAACGCTTAAAACAGTTTGCATGGTTGCGTTCTTTACGTCGGTCGGTTTTCAGGCGAATATTAAAGTTTTAAAAACCGGCGGTGTTAGTCTGCTGATTTTCTTAGGTTGCGTCTGTGCGCTGATTGTCTGTCAAAACTTTTTGGCGGTCGGATTATCGAACGTCTTAAATATCAGTCCGTTTATCGGCTTGTGCACGGGTTCAATCTCAATGGTTGGTGGTCATGGCACAGCTGGAGCTTTTGGACCTGTGCTTGAGGACTTAGGTTTAGTTGGGGCAACGACACTTTGCACGGCGGCGGCGACGTTCGGATTAGTTGCCGGCTCGTTAATGGGTGGTCCTTTAGGGCGTCGATTAATTCTCGGCAAAGATTTATTGAAAACCGCGGTTAAAGCCGACGAAACTCCACTAGTAGAGGAAGAAAAGAAACACGAACGCTCCGTGAGCATGTACGCGCCCGCCGCTTATCAACTGGCGATTGCAATGGGTTTAGGCACGGTCGTTTCAATGTTGCTTTCTAAGACGGGTATGACATTTCCGATTTATATCGGTGCAATGATAGTGGCGGCGATTATGCGCAACTGGAGCGAATTTACTGGCGCGTTTACAGTTCATATCGGCGAAATTAACGACATTGGCGGAATTTGCTTATCGCTGTTTCTCGGAATCGCGATGATAACTTTAAAGCTCTGGCAGTTGGCGGAACTTGCATTGCCGCTGGTTGTGCTTTTGGTCGGGCAAACAACTTTAATGTTCCTGTTCGCTTACTTTATAATTTTTAATGTGCTCGGACGAGATTACGACTCGGCAATTTTATCGGCGGGTTCTTGCGGCTTCGGCATGGGCGCAACTCCCAACGCTATGGCGAATATGCAAGTTCTTACAGCTAAATTTGCGCCGTCGGTTAAAGCTTATATCCTCGTGCCGATTGTCGGTTCCATGTTCGCCGATTTTATCAACAGCTTGACGATTACCTTTTTTATAAACTTTATCTGAGGTGACTTAAATGTTTGACAGCGGTTTGACTAACGAACAATTCAATTCCCATCTTGAAACTTTAGCGAGGCTTATTGAGGCGAAGGCGAAAACAGTAGAAGACGCCGCGCAGATTGTCCGCGACGCAAAAATTTCCGGCGTAAAAGTCGATGATACGGAAAAAATTTTGAACTTCGCGACGGAAAATCTCGCTCTGCCTGAAGTCCACGTCGAAGAAAAACTTGCGGACGAAATAGAAAAGCACAAAGACTTTTAACAGGAAAGTATTTTTTGCTCCAGGTTTGTTTTGTAAAATTTTTAAATAAAAAAAAAGCCGCCTCCGAATTTGGAGACGCGCTTTATTTTTTTACTCAAGGCTCGTTTTGCAAAATTTTTTGTCCCCAAGCGTAAAGTTCGTTGAGCGCGGGAATTAATTCCTTGCCAAATTCCGTTAACGAATATTCTACGACTTTTGGCGGTTCCGAAATTATTTCTTGACGAATTACAAGCCCGTCCGATTCCATTTCGCGCAAAGATTTTGTCAGCATTATGTTTGTTATGCCTGGTATGCGGCGTTTTAGTTCGTTATAGCGCGTGTTTTCTTTTTCGTGCAGATACCAAATCAGCGGCAATTTCCATTTCGACCCGATTACTTCCATTGCGCAAAGTATCGGGCATTTTTTATTTACGACGTCGCTTAACGTCGCGTCAATCGGATAATTTTTTTCGTTCATAATTCGACCTCCATAGCAGGTAACTAATTCTGCGTTCTCGTCAAAAATGCACTTCAATATTATACTTCACGCAGTCAATCTTTTGGAGGCGAACAAAATGCCGTTCTTAATAGCAAAAGTCAATATTCCAATCAATTCAGAGCAGGAAATTAAATTAAAATCGCGTCTCG
>CAMJKR010000133.1 GCA_946406415.1 uncultured Selenomonadales bacterium
CCGTCCGTATCGATTTTTGCTTTGAGTGTAGCCTTGTAAATTGTTATCAAAAGTTCAGCCGTCCGCAATTCTTCCGTGTCGTATTGCGTCGTGCCGATTTCTTTAACATCGCTGTTGGTTATGGCTAAAATGTCGTCGTCAGTCAGATAAGAATTAATCGAGCGCGAAAAACTTTTGATGTAAACGCCCGCTTTGTCTTTGGCGTCTTGAAGGGCGTCTTCTCTGGCTCGCATTTTGGTAAAGTCGGGATTTTCCAATGCGCCCGCTTGACTTTCGCCATATCCGTCATAAATTTTATCTTCGGCGTGAACGGGCGGTGCGAAGAAAAATATTCCCGCCAAAATAATCGTCGCGAACAATCGAATCATATTCCGCCCTCCTATTTTTTAGTAAGTTCCTTAACTTTTTGCATGTCAGCTTGAGCCGCCGCCTCATTGCCCAGCCGCTTATGGCAAATGGCGCGTCCTCTGTAAGCGGCAATGCTGTCCGGCACGAGTTCGATAACTTTATTGTAGTCTTCAATCGCCAAATCATATTTTTGCAAGTAGATATAAGCCAAAGCGCGACTAATGTAACCTTCATAAATTGTCGGGTCGAGTTCGATAGCCTTACTGTAGTCCGCAACTGCCGCCTCATAATTTTTCATGCCGTGATAAACCAAGCCGCGCCCTAAAACATTCGCGACATTTTTCGGATTAAGTTCGACAGCTTTATTGTAGTCGGCAAGTGCCTCATCGTACATTTCCAAATGGGAATAAACTAAACCTCGCCCGCCAAATACACTCGCATTGTCCGAACCAAGTTCAATCGCTTTTGTGAAATCGTTAATAGCTTGCTGATATTCGCCTAAATCGTTGTAAATGAAACCGAGATTTTGATAAGCTGTTATATTATCTGGGTTGATTTCCAAAGCCTTGCTGAAATTTTTAATTGCCAAGCGCGTGTCGCCCATTGAGTAGTAAGCACAGCCAAGATTATTCCAAGTGGACGCATTATCGGGTTCAAGGGCGACGGCTTGCGAGTAGTCTGAAATCGCTTTATCAAACTCTTTCATATCCTCGAATAGTGTACCACGATTATTCAGCGCGGCAACGTTATCGGGTTCCAGCTCCAAAGCTTTATTGTAATCTTCCATTGCCTTTTTTTTATTGCCCATTTCAGCATAAGCAAAGCCACGATTAGTGTAGATACTTGCTTTTTTCGGATCAATTTCAATCGCCTTATTCAAATACTGCAGAGCTTGATTGTAATTTTTCATGTCTAAATAAACCTGACCAAGATTGTTTAACGGCGCGGAATCTTTTGGATCAAGTTTCAGAGCTTTTTTATAGTCGGCAATGGCAGCGTCGTAATTTTTCAAGTCGGAGTAAATCGTGCCGCGATTGTTGAGGGCCAAAACATTTTTCGGGTCGAGTTCTAAAGCTTTATTGTAGTCGGCAAGTGCGGCGTTATAGTTTTTCATTTTCTTATAAGTACCGGCGCGATTGTTATAATGCATAGAGATTGGCTCAAGCTCAATCGCCGCGTTGTAATCTTGAATTGCCGCATCATAATTTTTCAAAGCGTCGTGAACAGCGGCGCGATTGTTATACGCCGTGGAAGTCGGATTCAATTCCAGCGATTGATTGTACAAATCGAGTGCCGCACGATAATCGCCTTTGTAATAAAGTTTGTTAGCCTCGCGAAGTTTTTGAATCGCTAAGAAGTCTTTGTCCAGCGCGTTAATTTCTTTCCTTAAGGCGTCGCGTTCAGTTTCTGAAGTGCTTTCGTTGTATCGGCGTTTCAAATCCTCAACTTTACGATTATTTTCTTCAGCCGCCATTTTTAAGCGATTGTTCTGTTCAAGAATTTTGGCGCGTTCTTCCTCGTCGCGTTTAAGAAAAGCGGCAATGCCGTCGGTGTCAATTTTAGCTTTGAGCTTCGCGACCACCATAACTGCAGTCGATTGCTCCGTTAGCTGATAGACTTTTTCCGAATAATTAACTTCGCCGACAAGCTCGGTAATATTGTTGGTTACGGCGGAAATTTCGTCGACAGTGAGCCTTGAATTGTCAGGCTTGGAAAAACTTCTTAGGTAAACAACCGCCTGATCTCGTGCGTTTTCTTCCGCCCTTTCTTTGGCGCGTTCGTGAGCAACGTCGACGTTCTCAAAGTCGCTCATGATGTATTCGCCCATGCCGTCGTAAATTTTTATCTCCGCTCCCGCGATTGACGCGAGTAGAAAAATTCCCGCCGCCAACAGCGTTGCAAAAAATTTTCTCATGTCGCTATCTCCTTTCGTTTAACTTTTTATTTTTATGTCGCTCAACCGCCGCTGGAATTTTATCGGGGGGCAATCTCGGCAATGACAGTCAATTTAATAATCATGATTCCTAGTGAAGTCGGGATTTTCTAATGCTCCCGCGTTATTTTCAAAAGAATCGCCGTGAACAATCGAATCATATTCGCCCTATTTATTTTTGGCTAAGCTCATTAACTTTTTGAATGTCAGCTTGAGCCGCTTCCTCATTGCCCAGTAGCTTATTACAAATTACGCGTCCTTTGTAAGCGTCAATGTTGTCAGGTTCAAGTTCGATAACTTTATTATAATCGTTAATCGCCAAATCATATTTTTGCAAGTTAATATAAGTCCAAGCGCGATTTGAATAAGCTTGCGTAATTGTCGGGTCAATCTCAAGTACCTTTGTATAATCCGCAACTGCCTGCTCATAATTTTGCATGCCGTGATAAACCAAACCGCGCCCTAAAATATTCGCAACATTTTTCGGATTAAGTTCGATAGCCTTATTGTAGTCAGCAAGTGCCTTGTCGTACATTTTCAAATTTAAATAAGCTAAACCGCGTCCGTTAAATGTATATTCATTATTCGAGCCAAGCTCCATCGCCTTTGTAAAGTCGTTAATCGCTTGCTGATATTCGCCCAAATCGTTGTAAACAAAACCGAAATTTTCGTAAGTGGTCATGTTGTTCGGATTCAGTTCCAAAGCCTTGCTGAAATTGCGAATTGCCATGCGCGTTTCTCCTTTAAGATAGTAAATGTAGCCGAGATTATTATAAGTGGGGACGTAATCCGGATCAAGCGAAATAGCCTTGTTCAAGTCGACGATCGCCGCGTCAAATTTTTTCTCGCGTGCGAAGAGATATCCGCGATTGGTCAGCGCGGCAACGTTGTCAGGCTCAATTTCGAGAGCCTTGTTGTAATTTTTCAGCGCATTTTGAATGTCGCCAATCTCTTTATAAAGGGTTCCCAGATTGTTGTACGCATTGGCGTCTTTCGGATCGAGTTCAATAGCTTTGTTGAAGTCGGCAAGGGCGCGATCATATTGCTTGAGTCCTTGCCGAGCAATGCCGCGATTGTTGTAGGATACCTCGTCTTTCGGATTGAGCTTGATAGCCTTGTTGAAGTCTTTAATTGCCGCCTCGTAATTATTAAGTTTGTTGTAGGTTGAACCGCGATTGCTGTAAGCCACAAAGTTTTTCTTGTCCAAAGCAATAGCCTGGTCGTAATCCTTCAATACCTTATCATATTTTTGTAAGGTGTCGTTGATGATGCCGCGAGTGACATATAACATAGAATTATTCGGCTCCAGCTCAATCGCTTTATTGCTGTCGGCAAGTGCGTCTTCGTGCCTTAACAGAGCTTCAAAAGCGTTAGCGCGATTGTTGTACGCCGTAGCGGTCGGATTGAGTTCAACGGCTTGATTGCAAAAATCAAGTGCCGCACGATAATCGCCTTTGAACATAAACTTGTTAGCCTCGCGAAGTTTTTGAATCGCTAAGAAATCTTTATCCAGTGCGCTAAGTTCTTTCCTTAAGGCGTCGCGTTCAGTTTCTGAAGTGCTTTCGTTGTATCGGCGTTTCAAATCCTCAACTTTACGATTATTTTCTTCAGCCGCCATTTTTAAGCGATTGTTCTGTTCAAGAATTTTGGCGCGTTCTTCCTCGTCGCGTTTAAGAAAAGCGGCAATGCCGTCGGTGTCAATTTTAGCTTTGAGCTTCGCGACCACCATAACTGCAGTCGATTGCTCCGTTAGCTGATAGACTTTTTCCGAATAATTAACTTCGCCGACAAGCTCGGTAATATTGTTGGTTACGGCGGAAATTTCGTCGACAGTGAGCCTTGAATTGTCAGGCTTGGAAAAACTTCTTAGGTAAACAACCGCCTGATCTCGTGCGTTTTCTTCCGCCCTTTCTTTGGCGCGTTCGTGAGCAACGTCGACGTTCTCAAAGTCGCTCATGATGTATTCGCCCATGCCGTCGTAAATTTTTATCTCCGCTCCCGCGATTGACGCGATTAAAAAGATTCCCGCCGCCAAAATTGTCGCAAAAAGTTTTCTCATGTAGCTAACTCCCCTCGTTTAACTTTTTATCTTTGTGTCGCTCAACCGCCTCCGGAATTTTTTCGGAGTCAATTTCGGCAATGACAACCGCCGTCACAACTAAAATCCCGTCTTTCATGTCCGTAAAATATTTTGTTTTGGCAATGGACGATATTAAGCCCGCCACGATAGAAATAATTTCGTCTTTAGTCAAACGGGAATTTTTCGCAGACGATTGAGATTTGACGTAAAGATAAATTTGTTCCAGTGCGTCGCGTTCGGCGAATTTTTTTGCCTGCTGTTTTGCGGCGTTAACCGTTTCGCCTTTCGTTATCCAATATTCTCCGACGCCCTCATAAGTTTTAACTTCCGCTTGAGCCGTCGTTGCGTTGAAAAAAAGTCCGACAATAAACAGCACGGCAATCAAAAATTTTTTCCGCATAACCGCTCCCTCCATAAAAAAATGCGCTCAAAACTTCAAGCGCAAAAAATTTTTCAGAACAGCCCGCTTATAACTCCGTCAGGCGTGATGTCAATTTGTTCAGCGGCGGGGCGTTTTGGTAATCCGGGCATTGTCATGATATTACCGCTTAACACGACGACAAAACCCGCGCCCGCAGAAATTTTCAGCTCGCGAACAGTGACTTCAAAATTTTTCGGGCGACCGAGTTTAGTGGCGTCATCAGACAGGGAATATTGAGTTTTAGCGACGCAAATTGGCAGTTTACCGAAACCGAGCTTTTCAATTTCCACGAGCTGTTTTTTAGCGGCAGGCAAGAAAGTCACACCGTCCGCGCCGTAAATCTTTTTGGCGACCGCAGAAATTTTATCGGCAATGCTTGCGTCGTCGTCGTAGGTAAATTTAAAGTTCTTAACATCGTTGAAACTGTCCTCGACAGCTTTGGCAAGTTCAATGCCGCCCGTGCCGCCTTGCGCAAAAACTTTTGAACGAGCAAAGCGAACGCCTTTAGCCGCGCAGATTTTTTCGACGGCAGAAATTTCCTCGTCGGTGTCAGTCGGAAAATCATTTAACGCGACAATCGCCGGCAACCCGAAGCCTTGAATATTTTCGATATGTTTTTCCAAATTCTCCAGCCCGCGTTCGACTGCCTCGACGTTCGGTTCAGCGAGATTTTTTTTGTTAACGCCGCCATGCATTTTTAGGGCGCGAATTGTCGCAACGATAACTACCGCGTCGGGACGCAAGCCGCTCATGCGACATTTAATATCCAAAAATTTTTCCGCACCCAAGTCCGCGCCGAATCCTGCCTCCGTAACAACAATGTCAGCCAATTTGAGCGCGTATTTCGTCGCCGTAACCGAATTGCAACCGTGCGCAATGTTGGCAAAAGGTCCGCCGTGAATAAGCGCGGGCGTTCCCTCCAAAGTTTGCACGAGGTTGGGTTTAATCGCGTCTTTAAGCAATAACGCAAGCGAACCTGTAACTTTTAAATCGTTAGCCGTGATAACTGCGCCGTCAACCGTGTACGCCACGATAATTTTTCCGAGACGTTCCTTTAAGTCGGCAAAATCTTTAGCTAAACATAAAATCGCCATCATCTCAGAGGCAACAGTTATATCAAAGCCGCTTTCACGTGGGACGCCGTTAATCTTGCCGCCCAAACCGACAATGACATTTCTTAAAGCGCGGTCGTTCAAGTCCAAAACTCTTTTCCAAACCACGCGCCGCACGTCAATTTTGAGTTCGTTACCTTGCTGCAGGTGATTATCCACAACCGCCGCCAAAAGATTATGCGCCGTCGTTATCGCGTGGAAATCGCCCGTGAAGTGCAAATTAATATCCTCCATTGGAACGACTTGAGCGTAGCCGCCGCCCGCCGCGCCGCCCTTTATCCCAAAACAAGGTCCGAGACTTGGTTCACGCAACGCCACGCAAATTTTCTTGCCCATTTTAGCAAAGGCGTCAGCCAGCCCGATTGAAGTTGTCGTTTTGCCTTCGCCGGCGGGAGTCGGAGTTATCGCCGTGACCAGAATCAATTTGCCGTCGGGATTTTTCTCAATGCGTTTCCACACGTCGGAAGAAATTTTCGCTTTGAACTTCCCGTAAAATTCCAGGTCGTCCTCAGTCAAACCGAGCTTAGCCGCCGCCGCCGTAATTTTTTCAACCTGCGCGGCTTGCGCAATTTCAACGTCGCTCAACATAATATCGCCTCCAAAAGTTTTTCGTGGAAATTTTAAACGCTAGCCGATAAATTGACAAGCACAACCGCAAAATTTTAGCATCGCGCCCGAAATGCCGATAAATTGTTATAAAAATCTTTTGGAGCGTGATTGATATGGGAATTTTGGAAATT
>CAMJKR010000134.1 GCA_946406415.1 uncultured Selenomonadales bacterium
TCGCAGTTTGGGAAGGTCTTTTAGTCCGTTGAGTGATACTGACAGCGATGACACGTTAAATTTGCGATTGTTGAGAGCGTTGGCTGTTTCTCTGGAATATGATTATATAATGGGAATGAACAGCACGAAAATTATATTGGAGAGAAAATAACAAGGAGGAAAGAGGGCATGAAGGGAAAAATTGTGCTGGGGGAATGCTGGTCTACAGGTGCCCCTTAGCTTTAGCTATGGAGAGGAAGGCGGCAATTTCTTCCTTTATTTTTAAATTTTTGATATAATCCTCCGCGAAAGGAGGTGAAAATTTTGCTTTATACTTTGAAAATCCGTTTATATCCTCCGTCTAAACAAACTAATCAACTTTTGAAAACTATGGAACAATTTAATGACGCTTGCAATCTCATAAGCAAATTCACATTTGAAAATAAAATTTTTAGCAAAGCCATTTTGCAACGGCTCTGCTACTATCAAATTCGCAACGAATTTAAACTTTCTTCCCAAATGGTTATTCGTGTCATTGCCAAAGTTGTTGAATCTTATTCTGACAAAAACAAACGAGAGAATCAGCATAAGTTCAAGCCGTATGGCGCGATTGTCTACGACGACAGGATTTTTTCAATTAGGAATTAAGAAAGCGGCAAGTTTAATCTTTTTCTCGTCGCTGATTGTCCTGACGAACCCGAAAATACCCGTGAAGGTTTCTTGGGCGTTGACTTAGGCATTGCCAAAATTGCAACGACTTGCGACGGCAAATTTTATTCCGGCTCCAAAGTCAAAAACATTCGACGGCGGTATTTCAGATTGCGTCAAATGTTGCAAGCAAAAGGCACCCAACGCGCCATTGTTCTCGAAGACCTCAAGGGAATTCGCGAACGAGCAAAAAAAGTACGCGGAAAACGGTTTGTAAGACAATGCGACAAGCTCTGTCTTCTTTCTATCAACTGCGCCAATTTATTGATTACAAAGCAAAAGCGGCGGGAATTTTGGTAATTTATGTTAATCCGCACAATACGTTGCGCACTTGCTCAAAATGTGGATACGTTGATAAGAAAAACCGAAGAGACCAAGAGCATTTTGTCTGTACGACATGCGGAAACGCGCTGAATGCAGACATCAATGCCGCGCTGAACTTGGCGCGGGGCTGAAGTCATACAGCCGAACGTAGCAAAATCTGCTTGATTTTAGCTACAAGCTCCCGTTCGTGGGGTCTATGACTGTTAGTCGCTACTGTTCTGTAACGAGGTTTTTAATTCGAGGAGGTAGAAGGGACTGCAATGGTAAGAAGAGATAGCAGAGCCCGATTAAGCGGCGGCGGTCGACAATGCGTCGGTTGCGGGCGAATTATAAAAGGCGGACTGTATTGCGAGTCGTGCCTTGAAAAATTTAGGGAACGGGCAAAAGTTCAGGGCGAACGCATGGAAACTTTAAAGAGCAACGCCCTAAAAAAAGTCGCTGAAGACAAGGGCGAAACTGTAATTATGATTATCAACAGTGACGAACGCAATTTGAGTATAACAAAAATCGTTTTGGAGCGCGGCTTGCCCGAATATAAAATTCTTGCGGTAAACAATCCTTTGACTGCGATAAATACGCTCGTTAGCCGCGAAATAAATCTTGTCGTTTTGGACGCAGATTATAACGGGCTGGACATGTTGCGGCGAATTCGCGAAGACGATCGCTTTAAAACTGTGCCCGTAATGATTATGTCCGGCTCGACGCGGCGGGAAGTCGTCGCTGATGTCTTTTCGCTCGGTGTGCAAGATTATGTTTCAAAGCCCTGCGCTCCAAAAGATTTAGTCGGGCGTGTCAACAAAATTATAACGGGCAAAGACTTTAAGAGCGAAACCGCTCCCGCTGTCGAAACACCGCAGAGAGGTTCTTTCCGTGTTCTGCTGATTGACGATGATATTTTCGACTTGCGGCAGGAAAGAGAGACGCTTAAAAATCGTCTGCCTTGCGATATAACTACAGCTCAAAGCGCGGCAGAAGGCATGAGGCTTTTGGAGAATAACGGCGCAGATTTGGTTCTTGTCAATTTGGATATGCCTTTCGTTAACGGCTTGAAATTTTTATCGCTCGTCGACAACAATCCAAAACTTAAAAATATTCCCGTGATAATCATGACGGAAACGCGAGACTTTGCGATAATCAGCGAGATAAATAAATCGTCTGCGGCTGGGCACGTCAAAAAGCCGAATTTTACGGAAGACGGCTTGGCTTTAATCGAATCTAAACTTCGCAAGCGCAGATAAGGAGTGAACTAATTGCTTCTTGTTATTGACATTGGCAACAGCAATATTGTTATGGGCACGTATAGTGGAAAAATTTTGCGTAAACATTGGCGCATTTCGACTGACAGGCAAAAAACCGGCGATGAATACGGCATGTTGATTAATGACCTCTTCCGCTATCAGGGCGTGAAAATTTCCGACGTTAAAGACATAATTATTTCGTCAGTGGTGCCGCCGCTGGTCGTACCTATCGTTAAAATGTGCGAACGTTATTTTAAAATTCGCCCGCTGGTCGTCGGTCCCGGCATTAAAACCGGTATCAAATTAAATTACGAAAACCCGCGAGCAATCGGCGCAGATAGAATTGTAAACGTCGTTGGAGCTTTTGAGCAATACGGCGGTCCGCTGATTGTGATTGACATTGGCACGGCGACGACTTTTGATGTTGTGTCGGAGGCGGGCAACTTTTTGGGCGGAGTGATTGCGCCGGGCATTGTGGCTAGTGCAGAGTCTCTTTTCAGTTCGACGGCAAAACTTCCGCGCATTGAACTTGTCCCGCCGAAAAGCATTATCGGGCATAACACGATAACTTGTATGCAAGCGGGAATTATTTATGGTTATGTCGGGCAGATTGATACGATTGTTGAAAAAATTCGTGCGGAAATGGGCGCAGATTGGCACGCAAAAGTTGTAGCGACGGGCGGGCTTGCAACGATGATTCAGCGCGAATCAAAGACGATTGATAGAATCGACCACTTCTTGACGCTGACAGGCTTGCGCGTCCTGCACGAAAGAAATTCCCAATGACGGTAGCAGAAATTTTCAAGACGCCGATTTTCCTTGCGCCAATGGCTGGTGTCACTGATACGGCATTTAGAATTTTAGTGCGCGAATTAATTGACGACGACTTTGCTAAAAAAAATTTGCTGATGTTTTCGGAAATGGTTAGCGCGGCGGGCGTCCATTATCGCAACGAAAAAACTTTGGCAATGCTTGAAACGGTTACAGAGGAGCGACCAACGGCAATTCAAATTTTCGGCTCCGACCCGACAATCTGCGCGGAGGCGGCGGCTTACGTCGAACAACTCGGCTCGGCTGCCGTCATTGATTTTAATTGCGGTTGTCCCGCGCCCAAAATCGTTAAGAACGGCGAAGGCTCCGCACTTATGAAAAATCCCGCGCTCGTCGAAAAAATTTTGTCAGCCGTTAAAAAATCTGTTAAACTTCCAGTCAGTGTCAAAATTCGTCTGGGCTGTGATAAAATTAACGCCGTCGAAGTTGCTAAACGTGCAGAAAGTGCCGGCGTTGACTTTATAGCGGTGCACGGCAGGACACGCGAACAATTTTATTCGGGCGCGGCAAATTGGGAAGAAATTGCCAAGGTTAAAGCCGCCGTGAAAATTCCCGTCATTGCAAACGGCGACGTGCGCGACTTTGATTCGCTGGATAAAATTTTTTCTGTAACTAAAGCTGATGGTGTGATGATTGGACGCGCCGCACAGGGCAATCTGTTTATTATCAATCGCTTGCTGAAATATTTTTTGACGGGTGAAAAAATTCCGCCGCCGCCTGTCCACGAACGCGCAGAAATCATGCGCCGCCACTTAAATAAAATTATTTTTTATAAGGGCGAATATATCGGCGTCCGCGAAATGCGTGCTCATGCCGCGTGGTACACCAAAGGCTTGACGGGCGGCGCACAGCTTAGAAATTTATTCAACCGTGCAAATTCTGTCCAAGATTTTTTAGAGGTGATTAAGTTTTGTGATGGACGATAAAACACTTACCGCGCAGGTTTCCGAACTCAGAGAGAAATTGCGCAAATGGAAACAAATCCAAATCGAAAAAGACGAACAACAGGAGGAAGAAGAAATGGCAAAAAAATTTTCCGCGTGGAATGAATACACCGAAGAGGACAAAACCGCTTTGGAGAGTTTATCGGCGGGTTATATCGACTTCATAAGCCGTTGCAAAACCGAACGTGAAAGCGTCAATGAGGTCGTCAAACAAGCAAAAGCCGCCGGTTATAAAAATCTCGACGACGTGATTAAAAATAATGTTAAACTCAAGACGGGCGATAAAGTTTATGCCATATGCATGAAAAAAACTATCGCGCTCTTCCAAATCGGTACTGAACCGCTCGAAAACGGCTTGAAAATTCTCGGTGCGCATATTGATACTTGTCGCCTCGACCTTAAACAAAATCCGCTCTACGAAGACGGCGGACTTGCTTACATGGATACGCACTATTACGGCGGCATAAAAAAATATCAGTGGGTGACGTTGCCGCTGGCTATGCATGGCGTCGTTGTTAAGCGGAGCGGGCGCGTTATCAACGTTGTTATCGGCGAAAAGGAAAGCGATCCCGTTTTCTGTGTGACGGATTTGCTAATCCATTTGTCGAAGGATCAACTTAAAAAGACTGCCGACAAAGTTATTGAGGGCGAGGCTTTGGATATTCTCGTTGGCAATTATCCGCTCAAGGAAAATGATAAAGAGTCCGTCAGAAAGGGCATTCTCAAAATCCTCAAAGACAAATACAACATTAACGAAAAAGATTTTTATTCGGCGGAAATCGCGCTGGTTCCGGCTGGCAAGGCTCGTGAACTTGGCTTTGATAAAAGTATGATTCTCGGCTACGGACAAGATGACCGCGTTTGCTCTTATACGTCGCTCGTTGCAATGTTGGAGGCGGGGGAACAAACTTTGGGCAAGACGGCTTGTTGTTTGCTCGTCGACAAGGAAGAAATCGGCAGTTACGGCGCAACTGGCATGAAGTCCAGATTTTTTGAAAATACGCTCGCCGAACTCATGAACGCCTGCGGACAATATAACGAACTTGCTTTGCGCCGCGCCTTAAAAAATTCGTTTATGCTTAGCTCCGATGTTTCCAGTGCTTACGATGCACTTTACGCCAATGCTTACGAAAAAAAGAACGTCGCCTATCTGGGTAAAGGCATGGTCTTTAATAAGTTCACCGGCTCGCGCGGTAAAAGTGGTTCAAGCGACGCCAATGCCGAATACGTCGGCAAGCTCCGCGATATTTTAGATAAACACAATGTCCGCTATCAATTCTCTGAACTCGGCAAAGTTGATTTAGGCGGCGGCGGCACGATTGCTTACATGATGGCGGAATATGGCATGGAAGTTATCGACAGCGGCGTTGCGGTTTTGAGTATGCACGCGCCTTGGGAGGCAACTTCCAAAGTTGACATTTACGAAACTAAAAAAGGTTACGCGGCGTTCTTAGCAGAAATTTAATTCCGAATCATAATTTTTTCCTCGACAACAGTCGGGGGATTTTTTTTATGTTCGCTGAAATTTTTGCCCGACGACGAGGTTTAAGCGTTGAGCCTCGCCGCTGGGCAATTCAAGTGCGCCCCATGCTCCGAAGCAAAAACTTATTCCCAGCCACGGAGTTAAATCGCGCACGATTTTTTTTATGCAAAAGTTTTCGTCCAGATAAATCACGTCGATTGCAAAGCGCATGAACAGCATATGCACACTATTACACGGCGCAAGCAACAGACCGCGCCCCTGCGCAAGCCGACTACGAAACATCAGCCCGCGCAGGCGTTTTAAAAAATTGTCGGCAAGTTCAATCTCAAGCGTTGCTCCGTTGATTAAAAATTTTTCCACAGCGAATCACCTTGAAATTCTCGCCAATGCCAAAAGCGCAAGTCCAATCGCCAACACTACAAATAAAATCGGCAACGCAACAAAGAACATCAGCGCGGCAAATGCCAACCCGATTAGAAACGCGCCGATTTGTGCAAGTCGGTTGCCATTCAGCACAGCACGCACGAACGACCCTAAAAGCCGCGTAAAAATATTCGAGTTGCTGTAGCTCACGTAAGTTTTGTAAGTTTTGCGCGTGTTGTAGTTGTAGTCGCGAAAATTTTCCTCGTATGAACGACTGCCTTCCGTCGAGTCCGCGTCTATCGTCACGCCGTTGAAAAATTTTTTCTCAGTGCGCGTCATCTCACGGACATTGCCTTCATTATCCTGCATTTAGTTTAACCTCCAAATTTTTAACGTAAAGTTCACGGAAATTTTTATACGAGCCTAAGCCCTCACGAATCACGCGAACTTTATAGCCGAGCGCGGAAAGTTTTGACTGCCACGAATTTTTTTCGCCAGCAATATCTTCCGCCACGTGGACGCCGCCATTAAACAAAAGCGGTGCCAACAAAATTTTCTCTGCGCGGGAATTTTTTAATCGCTTGGCAACGTCAGCAAAATTCGGCGTGTCAGTCTCCTCGATAACTCCGACGTGAATTTTATCGCCCGCCAGTCGCTGTAAGTTTTCGTAAACGGGATTGTGTCTGTGCGGCGAGCCGTGCCCAATTAAAACTAAATCCTCGTCGACGGCGCACTTAAAGCAGTCAAGTAT
>CAMJKR010000135.1 GCA_946406415.1 uncultured Selenomonadales bacterium
AGCTCGGCTACATTGATTTGCTTCGCGAGGTTGGGGCGCACTTTACAGTTAATCGTATGCTCGCCGCCGAATGTTATAAGCAGCGTTGGGACAAGGGCTTAACGTTCCTCGAATTTAATTATATGGTTATGCAAGCTTATGACTTTTACAAGCTCAACGGCGATTACGATTGTATTTTGCAAATGGGCGGCGATGACCAATGGTCAAACATTATCGCGGGCGTTGAGTTGACAAGGCGTAAAACTGGCAGAGCGGCTTATGGCTTGACGAATAAACTTTTGCTCAAAAGTGACGGCTCGAAAATGGGCAAGACGGCGGGCGGCGCACTTTGGCTCGACGCGGATAAAGTTTCGCCTTACGATTTCTATCAATACTGGCGCAATGTCGACGACGCGGACGTTAAAACTTGCCTTAGCTTGTTGACGTTCGTGCCAATGGACGAAGTTAATCGCCTGTCAAGTTTGGAGGGCGCGGAAATTAACGAGGCTAAAAAAGTTTTGGCTTATGAAGTTACAAAGCTTGTGCACGGTGAAGCCGCCGCCAATCAAGCTAGACAATCCGCCGCCGAAATTTTTTCTAATCAATCTTCCGAAAACATGCCGACAGTTGAAGTTGCAGACGCCGTTGGCAAAAAACTTTTGGACGTTCTCGTCGCCGTTAAAATTATTGACTCTAAATCGGAAGGGCGCAGGCTTATCAATCAAAGCGGCTTGACACTCAACGATAAAAAAGTTTCCGACGTCGATTATATTTTGCAAGCTGACGACTTCCCCGCCGTTATTCGCAAGGGCAAGAAGAAATTTTATAAGGTGATTGCCTCATGAAGAAATTTTTAATGGCAATGATTGCGGGGTGTTTGCTTATGAATTCAGCACAGGCGATTGATTCTCGCGTTGAAAATGCCGTTCAGTGGGCTTGCGAAATTGCCGAAGACGAAACTCACGGCTATTCGCAGGGCGCGGAAAATGCTACTGCCCTAAATCCCTACACCGGCTCGCGCGAAGGTCCCGACTATGATTGCTCGTCGCTGGTTTATCACGCCTTCAATCACAGCGGTTTTAACATCATCAATAACTGGCACAAAAATCCTAAATACATGAACCGCTACAATGGCAGGCAATTTTCCGGCGACGCCGACACGATTTGGGACGATTTGAGCGTTGACGGCGGCTGGGTTAAATATTCGTGGAACGAAATTAAAGATAATCTTCAGCGCGGCGATATTCTCTGCCGTCCGCAATTCCACGTTGCAATTTATATCGGCGACGGCAGAACGGTTGAGGCTCGCGGCGTAAATAATCCGACGGGCAGAGGACGTTACGAGACGGGCGATCAGGGCGGCGAAATTGATTTTTACGAGGCGCAAGGGCGCGGCTGGACGGAAGTTTATAGATACGTAGGAGGTAAATAATTTATGTCAGGACATTCAAAGTGGGCGACGATTAAACGCAAAAAAGGAGCTAACGACGCCATTCGCGGAGCTATGACGACCAAAATCAGCCGCGAAATTACAATCGCCGTAAAAATGGGCGGCGCAGATCCGACGGGCAATATGCGCCTTAAACTCGCGTTGTCGAAGGCTAAGGCTAACAACGTAACCAAAGACAACATTAATCGCGCAATTCAAAAAGGGCTTGGCACGTCCGATACTTCCAATTACGAAGAGATAACTTACGAGGGCTACGGTCCCGGCGGCGCGGCTCTCATGCTCGACATTTTAACGGACAACCGCAATCGCACGGCGGCTAACATTCGCCATATATTTTCTAAGCACGGCGGCAATCTCGGCGAAAATGGTTGCGTCGCGTGGATGTTTAAGAAAAAGGCCGTCTTCACCGTTGACAAGGAAACTTTCGACGACGAGGACGCGCTTATGGAAATTGCAATGGACGCCGGCGCAGAGGATTTTGAAGCTGATGACGATTCTTTTGAGATAACAGCCGCGCCCGAAGACTTTAACGCGATTGAAACTGCGCTCGCCGAAAAGGGCATTGAAACTGCCTCCGCTGAAATTACTCAAGTTCCGGATACGACGGTTGCACTTGCCGATAAAGACGCCGAGAAAATACAAAAGCTCCTCGACGCGCTCGACGAAGATGATGACGTTCAGAACGTTTACGGCAATTACGAATTTTAAATGTTGGCACTAGGTATTGATCCTGGCACGGCGATTTGCGGCTACGGTTTAGTTGAGCAAGTTGACGGGAACTTGATAGCAAAAAATTTCGGCGTGATAACTACCAAGCCGCAAGCCCGTATGCAAGACCGATTGCTAAAAATTCACACGGAGCTTGACGGATTGATTAAAGAGTATCAGCCGCAAATTATGGGCATTGAAAAATTATTTTTCGGCAAGAACTCGACGACGGCTATACCGGTTGGACAAGCACGCGGCGTAGTTTTGTTATGTGCGGCGCAAAATAATCTCGACATAATAGAAATTACGCCCAACGAGGTCAAGCAGTCAATCACGGGCTACGGAGCCGCGACTAAAGAGCAAGTTATTTACATGGTGACGAAACAATTAAATTTAGCGGAGGAGCCAACGCCCGATGATGCGGCAGATGCTTTAGCAATCGCGGTTGCCGCGTGTTTCGAGGCGAATTCTTTGGCTCGCCGCAATTTTTTTGGAGGCTAATAAATGATAGGCTATCTGCGCGGGAAAGTTAAATTTCTTTCCAATGATTCGTGCATACTCGACGTTGCGGGCGTGGGTTATAGAGTTTTCGTCGACGCGGCTACACGCCAATTTTTAACGGCTGACGAGACGGCAGAATTATTTATCCATACGGCGGTGCGCGAAGACGCAATAACTTTATTCGGCATGAAAAATCAATCGACGTTTGAGCTGTTTGAATTGCTGTTGACGGTTAGCGGAATCGGGGCGAAGAGTGCACTTGCAATCGTGTCGAAAATTTCAGCAACGGACTTTGCAACGGCAATCGCTCGGCAGGACATAAAAACGTTAATGCGCTTGCCCAGCGTCGGCAAAAAATCAGCTGAAAGAATTTTGCTTGAACTTAAAGATAAAATTCCGTCATTTGCCGCAGAAGATTTCCAACCCGCGCAGATAGCCGCAACAGCCAAAGATGACGCCTTCGACGCGCTGGAGGCATTGGGATATACTTCGGCGGAAATTTCTGCTACATTGAGCAAAGCTCCTCCGAATTCTTCGACGGAACAGCTAATTAAATTCGCGCTTAAAAATTTAGCAGTTAGTCACTAACCACTAACCACCAACCACTAATCACTAATCTGGCAGGTGAAAATTTTTGTTAAATACATTGGCAATAGCACGCCCGAAAAAAAGATTACTTCTGGGAATGTTGCTGGCGTCGGAACTTTTAATCGCGCTGGCATTTTACGGCTTATGGCTAATTTGCCGTCCCGGGCTGGAAAATATCTTTGAATACTTGCCCGCGCTGGTCGGCGCATTTTTAATTTTTATTTCGACGTTTTCATTTGGCGCGGTGTGCAATATGGTTTTGGCACTCAAAGGTTTTCCGACGCTGAAATTATTTCATCGCTACAGCTTTGCAATCATAAAATTTTTATTCCCGTTGGCAGTGCGTATTGGAAAAATATTCGGCGTGCGTCGTCGCCAATTAGAAGGCTCCTTCGTGACGGTGAGCAATGCCCTGTTCCGTAAAAGCGGCTTAAAAGTTCCGGCAAACAAATTATTGCTGTTGGCACCGCATTGTTTGCAACTATCAACTTGCCCGCACAAAATCACACGCGACCCGCGAAATTGCAAACGCTGTGGACGTTGTAATATCAGCGAACTGGTGACGCTTTCAGAGGAACTGGGTTTTAATTTTTTCGTCGTAACAGGCGGAACATTGGCGCGGCAAGTAGTAAAAGACCTTCGACCGAAAATGGTAATGGCAATAGCTTGCGAGCGCGATTTATTCAGCGGAATTCAAGATGTGTATCCGTTGCCGGCAGTCGGTTTACTAAATATCCGCCCGAATGGACCTTGCAACAATACGCGGGTGGACATGTCGGAAGTTCGACGTTTATTAAGCGAATTAATCCGCGAGGTGAACTGAATGAAGTTAGAGGAAGTTGTAGCGGATATAGAGGTAGAAAAATCGCTGATAAGTGCACTATTGCTTAAAGACGGCGCGGCAGTATCGGACGTGGCAGAAGATTTAAACCCGGAGGATTTTTATCGCCCTGAGCACAAAATAATTTACACGGCACTTTTAACCTTAAATGGACGCGGAACGCCGATAAATATTTTAGTGCTTGAGAACGAATTATTTACCACAGGCGAGATAAAAAAGGTGACACGCGCTTATTTATACGGCTTACTGAATTTGGAGCATACAACAGGGCGAGTAAAAGAATATGCGCGGATAATCAAGAATAAAGCTTTGTTGCGGCGGCTAACGGAATTAGGGCGCGAATTGTCGAACGCGGCAAATAAAGAAAACGTGTCGATAGAAGAAATATTAGAAGTCGCAGGACAAAAAATTTTATCCGTGGCGGGCAAGGCAACGCAAAAAGGATTTGAGCAAATTTCAACGGTGCTGTCCGAATCGTTTGAGCGGATAAACCGTATGCTGAATAATCCCGGAAAAATGTTGGGTGTTCCGAGCGACCTTCTGGATTTGGACAAAGCATTAAACGGTTTTCAGAAAACGGACTTGATTCTTTTAGCGGCGCGCCCGTCAATGGGCAAAACGGCATTGGCATTAAACATAGGAACAAACGCGGCGCGAAAAGGTAAAGTCGTAGCAATTTTTTCGTTAGAAATGAGCAAGTCACAACTGGGCACGAGATTATTGAGTTCAGCCAGCAGAGTTAACAGCCATTATCTGAATACGGGCAATATTGGCGACGAAGATTTAACTAAGGTTATAGATGCGCTAAAAGAGTTGAGCGAATTAAAAATGTACATAGACGATACGGCGGGCATGGGGCTTTTGGAAATGCGTAGCAAAGTGCGACGGCTTAGACACGAGCAAGGCTTAGACATGATAATAATTGACTATTTGCAGTTAATGCAGGGCGGACGTGCGGAAAATCGCCAGCAAGAAATTTCAGAGATAAGTCGCGGCTTGAAAGCATTGGCGCGGGAATTAAACGTTCCAATTTTGGCGTTAAGTCAGTTATCGCGCAGTGTGGAGCTTAGGGCAGAAAAAAAGCCGCAACTTAGCGACTTGAGAGAATCGGGTAGCTTGGAGCAGGACGCCGATATTGTAATGTTCCTTTACCGCGACGAATATTATAATCGAGACGACACGAGCAATCAGAATATCGCCGAGCTAATCATTGCCAAAAATCGCAATGGTCCGACGACATCAATACGGTTGCGCTTTGACAAGGAAATTGTTCGCTTCGATAATTTGACACGCGATTAACTTTTATCGCTATAGCGCGAAAAGCCAAATGGTTACGCGCTCTATTTTTTTTTGTGCTCAAAGTAAACAATTAAATTTGTTGACGTTAACAATCGGTCAATGTATAATCGGCGCGTTAACAACACGAAAATTTTGTAGAGGCGATAACTTTGATTGCAGAGCAAATTATTAATGGCGAACGCCTTAAACTCGACGATGATTTAAAATTTTTGTTAACAACGCCACTTAAAGAGTTGCAGACGGGCGCAAGTTTGATTCAGCAAAAATTTTTCGGCAAGCACGTCGACTTGTGCACGATTATTAACGGCAAAAGCGGGCGTTGTAGCGAGGATTGCAAGTATTGTGCTCAATCTGCGCGGCACAAAACAGGCGTCGACGAATACGACTTCCTGCCGACGGAAAAAATTTTGGAAGTCGCTTTGGCTGATGAACGCGCCGGCGTCAACAGATTTTCTATCGTGACAAGCGGACGAGCACTCAACGGAAAAAATTTTGAACAAGCTATCGAAACTTATAAAATCCTCCGCGATAAACTTAAAATTGAACTTTGCGCCTCGCACGGCATTTTGACTGCTGAACAGCTTAAAAAATTGCGGGCGGCGGGCGTCAAACATTATCATCACAACTTGGAAACTTCGCGCAGATATTTTCCGCAAATTTGCACGTCGCACACCTTCGACGACCGAATCAAAACGATTAAACTTGCGCAAGCCGCCGATTTAGAAGTTTGTAGCGGCGGGATAATCGGCATGGGCGAAACGTGGCAAGATAGAATTGATTTGGCGTTTGAACTTGCCGCGCTTGAGATAAAATCTATTCCGATTAATATTTTGACGCCGATTAAAGGCACGCCGCTTGAAAATTTGCCAACGCTCGCGCCCGAAGACATTTTGCGCACGATTGCAATTTTCCGCTATGTAAATCCGACTGCAAATATCAGATTAGCCGCCGGAAGAAAATTTTTGCCCGATAGCGGAGCCGCGGCGTTTTTGCACGGCGCATCAGCCGCAATTACGGGAAATATGCTTACTACATTAAATACGAACATTGCAAGCGATTTAAAACTTTTGTCTAAACTCGGCCTGACGAATAAATAATGCGTAAAAAAAATCAGCAGCTCCGTAAGATTAGGACTGCTGATTTTTTATGGATTATCGAGGATTTATCGGGGAATGTTCCCCCTGTTAATTACGCAAGAAATTTTGCATAGTCGACGAATTCACGATT
>CAMJKR010000136.1 GCA_946406415.1 uncultured Selenomonadales bacterium
TTTTTGTTGACGGCGACGATCTCGCGACTGCGTTGTGTAATCACGACGGCTTCGGGGAAATTGTCCCACATCAAATGAAATGCGCGGATAATGTCTTCGTTGCTCACTCGAATCACTCCTCAAAACATAATACGCTTAAAGAATAACCCGTGCAGTAAATCTCCGCAACGGGTAAATTTTTTTTATTTTATAATGGACAATGTGCATGTTCAATTATCAAATCATTAATTCAGCAAAATATTTTTATGTATTGCCGACTTTATAAAAGAGCATCAACATATTTTGCTCCTAGCCTACGCGCTACCGCTTTTGCTACCGTACTTTTCCCGACGCCATCCATACTAAGAAATTTTTTTCCAAACAGAGATCATTCGATTACTTTCTGCCTCATTAAACAAATTACCGTTAAAATCTCCATAAACACAAGAAAGTTTAAAGTTTGCACGAGTTAATTTTTGCAATTCTGCTAATGAATAAAAGCGAACATATTCTTCATCAAAATAAAAATGGTTTTTCCCATTAACCTTTAGAAAATAAAAATACTTTGACATTTGAACTGAATTAATTATATGCTTATAAACAAGCAATGTCATGTCTAAATTATCTCTTTGGGTATTTTTATGATATAGGCGTTTTTCGCTTAAATCCGGAATATTTTTAGAATCCAATATTTAAAAAACACCCATCTGCATATGAGAACATAAATTCGACAGTAGCGCATTAAGATCTTCATCTTTTGAGAAATAATTATAGGTCGTCCACATGCAAATGGTAGCATCATAATTTTTATCATACGCACCGTAAGACCCATAGCTAAAACTAGGGATTTTACGTCGCGTATGATAACATAACTTGAAAATTAGTTTAGGACTTAGAGGCGTTTATTAGCGTTGACAATAGTCATCACGTTTAAAGAAATTTCAAGCCCGTACTTGACGGCAGAATAATCTCCGCGCTCAAAAATCTCTCCGAACTCAACGAACTCATGAATCATTCTATGATTAAATTTATTCAGCGAAAATGTTTTAACTTCCGCGCCGCGAATTTTTAGGTCAAAAGAATTCAACTCATTGGGCGTACCGTGAGCTAAAATATAACCGCCGTCGCCTTGTATGCTCAAAAAAGACGGACTGCCAGAATCTTTCGCACCAGTGCATTGCGCCAAAAAATTTTCGTATTCAAGTGTAACAATGCCGCTCGTGTCCACGCCGTTCCAACCAAAGTTAGCATGATAAAAAACTTTCTTAGGTAATCCGAACAGCGCGATAACAAAATTCAAATTGTAAATGTTAATGTCCATAAGTGCGCCGCCGAAAAATTTTGGGTCAAAAGAAGGCGCAACTTCACCGCGTTTATAGGCGTCGTAGCGGCTGGAGTATTGCGAGAAATTACAGAGCACAACTTTAACGTCGCCGATTTTTGTAAGCGAGTCGCGAATCGCATAAAAATTTGGCAGGTGCAAAGTCGTAACCGCCTCAAACAGATAAAGTTTTTTGCTAAGCGCGAGGTCGATTAAATCTTTTGCTTGCGCGGCAGAAGTCGTAAAAGGTTTTTCGACGATAACATTTTTGCCCGCCGCAAGAAATTTTTTCGTGTACTCGTGGTGAACGGAATTAACTAAGCCGACGTAAACAAAATCAATCGCGGGGTCGCGGGCAATCTCGTCGAGGTCAGTTGTAAAATTTTCAACGTTGAATTGTTTAGCAAGTGCGGCGGCTTTATCGAGGCTATGCGGTCTTGCCCAAATGTTCACGACGCGAAATTTTTTAGAGGCTTGCATTGCGGCGATTGCCTCCGGAATAATTTTCCCGGTGCCCAAAACGGCGATATTAATCATAAAAATCCCTCCCGCAAGTTTTTACTCTGTAGCTTTGATTTTTCCTGCACTTATGATAAAATTTCGACGCAAAGGAGTGAACAAATTGCGCAAGCCGACACAGGAACAAATCGTAGAATTTTGCCACGCGAACACGGTTATAGACTTTTTAGAAGTGGAGGTGGTGCCGACGCCCGACGGCGAGGCGCGTTTGGAATTGTGCGCTGATTCACGTCATGCAAATCTTTATTCCATGACGCATGGCGGAGTTTTAACGACAATGGCAGATACCGCAATGGGCGCGAAATGTTTAGCGTTAAACAAGCGCGTTGTGACAATTTCGCTAACGATCGAATTCATGCACGCGATAATGACAGGTACGCGAATCATGACGGACGCAAAAGTTTTGCACGACGGACGTCAAACTATGGTCTGCGAATGTAAAATCGTCGATGCCGCCGGAAAGCTTTATGCCAAATCCAGCGCAACTTTTTTCGTAACTGGACTTTTAGACGAAACTTAATCAAAAATTTGTGCGATTCAAAGCGGATTTTAATAATCATTGACTAAACTAAACTCAAATCAACATGAAAAATTTTTTGGGAGGTTTTGGGTATGCTAAGGAAATTTAAATTGCTCGGCGTGCTAGTGGCGGCAATAATCTTGTCAATCAGTGCACAAGTCGACGCCGCCGCGCCAAACTGGAACACCAACGTAATTCAAGTAACGGGCATGGGTGTTGCGCCGCCAAATGCAGTTAGTCAAGCGCATTCGGCAATGATGGCGCGTCGTGCCGCTGTGGTTGATGCTTATCGTCAACTTGCTGAAGTTGTTAACGGCGTGCAAGTCGACTCTGAAACGACGGTTGAGCAAATGATGTTGACTTCCGATATTGTCAAAACGAGAATCAGCGCGGTTATCAAAGGCGCGGTTATCGTCTCCGAAGGTGAACTTTCCGGCGGCGGCTATTCAGTCACTATGGAATTGCCGCTTTTCGGTGGTACAGGCGGGCTTGCTGAAACTGTTATCGAGCGTCCGACCAAAATTGAGCCGTTCCCCACGCTCCCCGTTGATTATCATCCGCCCGTTGATTACACTCCTCCGACCCTTCCCGATTATCAGCCGCCGGCAATACGTTCTAGCGGTCATTACACCGGTCTTGTTGTCGACTGCAGAGGTTTGGGAACGATTAATCCCGTTATGAGCCCTGTTATTAAAAATGTTAGCGGCAGTAAAATTTACGGACATAAAAACCTTGACTACGATAGAATCATTCGCGAGGGCATGGCGACTTATGCGCAGAGCATGAGCCAAGCTGACCGCGCAGGTTCCAATCCGTTAATCGTTAAGGCTATTCGTCTCGACGACCTGAACGCTACGCCCGTTCTGAGTATGGACGATGCTGACATGGTTCTTTACGAAAATAATTCCTCGCACTTCCTCGAAAATATCGCGGTCGTTTTCCTTTACTAAAAATTTTTTCGACGCTAAATTACTTTTGCCTCTCTGAAATATGAGTGGCTTTTTTTTGTGGTTAGTGTTTGACATATTACTTGACAATCTATAAAATATCTTGGTATTCAAGAAAAAGTTTTGGGAGGTGAGTGTTATCGCTATTACAATCGCAGCAGTCATCGTCGCAATAATTCTCGGAGTATTCGGCGGCTATACGGCGCGGAAAAAATCTGCAGAAGCGCAAATCGGCTCGGCAGAAGAAGAAGCGCGGCGTATCGTCGAAGAGGCACGAGAAAAAAGCAACGCAGAAAAAAAAGAAGCCATTCTTGAAGCTAAGGAAGAAATTCATAGAATGCGGCAGGATCTCGACCGCGACACCAAAGAGCGACGCAACGAAATCTCTCGGCAGGAACGACGCGTCGTGCAAAAAGAAGAGAACCTGGACAAGAAATTGGATTCGCTGGAGAAAAAAGAAATACTTTTAAGTAAAAAAGAGGCGCGGCTCAATGAGTCGCAAGCGCAACTCGACGCAATGCAGGAAAAGGAGGATGCCGAACTTGAACGCATTGCCGAATTAAGTCGGGACGAGGCACGAAATCTTTTAATGAGTGAGGTTGAGGAAAGTTTAAAACACGATAAGGCACTTAAAATTAAAGAGTATGAAGCGCAACTCAAAGACGAGGCAGACAAAAAAGCGCGTGATATTTTAAGCACAGCAATTCAACGTTGCGCGGCAGATCACGTGACGGAAACAACAGTATCAGTCGTGGCACTTCCAAGCGACGACATGAAAGGGCGCATTATCGGGCGCGAGGGCAGAAATATTCGTGCATTGGAAACGGCAACGGGCATTGACTTGATAATTGATGATACGCCCGAAGCAGTTATCTTGTCGGGCTTTGACCCAATAAAACGGGAAATTGCCCGCGTCGCACTTGAGCGATTAATTGCTGATGGAAGAATTCACCCTGCGCGGATTGAGGAAATGGTTGAGAAAGCTCAACGCGAAGTTGATAACCGCATGAAGGAAGCCGGCGAGCAAGCAACTTTTAAAGTCGGCGTACATGGTATTCACCCTGAACTTATTAAACTTTTGGGGCGGCTCAAATATCGCACGAGCTACGGGCAAAACGTTTTGGCACACTCAATCGAAGTGGCGACATTGGCGGGCATTATGGCTAGTGAACTCGGCGTTGATGTGAATTTGGCTAAACGCGCCGGATTGCTCCACGATATAGGCAAGGCAGTTGACCACGAAATTGAAGGTCCCCACGTGACATTGGGCGCGGATTTGGCTAAACGTTATCGCGAAAATAAATTCGTCATAAATGCAATAGCCTCGCATCATGGCGACGTTGAGGCGACTTCAGTCGAGGCAGTATTGGTTGCGGCGGCAGATGCAGTTTCAGCGGCAAGACCGGGCGCACGCCGTGAAAGTTTGGAAATGTACCTTAAGCGGCTCAAAATGCTTGAGGAAATTGCCGAATCTTTCGAGGGCGTCGAACGTTGCTTTGCAATTCAGGCGGGGCGCGAAATTCGCGTTATGGTTAAGCCTGATAAGATTGACGACGCGGCGGCAGTCACTCTTGCTCATGATATAGTTAAAAAGATTGAAAAGGATTTGGATTATCCCGGACAAGTTCGGGCGACGATTATCCGTGAAGTTCGAGTTGTTGATTACGCGAAATAATTTTACTTAGGGAATAGGGAATGGCTTTTCTAATCCCTATTCCCTTTGCCTTACAAAGGAGGTTAGAGCAATGTTTGATTTTCTGAAGAAGACGAAGAAACCCAATCCCGATGCCAGTCGGCTTTTGGCGTCGATTCTTTTGGCGTTTCCTGCAGTTCAATCAGTGACGTACGAGTCGGAAGGCGAAATGCTTGAATTCTCCTTTGCATTGAACGTAGATTTTTCGCAAAACGAGGTTGAAAACTTTTTAACTTATGTCGCGGAGTCATTGGAAACTTTTCACCACTTGGAAGGGTTGGGCGGTGCCAAAATTGAACTCAACGCGGAGGGAGTTTACGGTACGTGCTTTTTAAATGTGCGGCGTGATGTTGCAACTTTTACTTGTCGAGAGCTGTCACTTTTAACGGAGCTGACGACAACTTATTTTGGCGACATATTGGTTGAAGAATATAACAATGATTTTTATCCTGACGAAGAATATTTGATAGCGCAGGAAAATTATTTGGAGCAATGTTTGAACAATATGCGGCAAATGCGCGTTGAAGGGCGATTAGTTGGCGTGCGTGAACATGAGCGCGTTGTTGTTTACACGCGCTGAGAGAGAGGAGATATTTTTGAGAATTTTAATGGTAGGTGATGTTGTCGGGCGAACCGGCAGATATTTTTTTATGGAGCAGACGCCCGAACTTAAGCTGACTAGAAATATTGATATGGTTGTTGTTAACGGGGAAAATGCAGCGCACGGTAAAGGCTTAACGCCAAGTGTTTTTAACGATTTGATTAGAGGCGGCGCGGACGTCGTTACGACGGGCAACCACATTTGGGACAATCCTAAAGTCATGGAAATTATCGACACGGAACCATTTTTGTTACGTCCGGCAAATTATCCCGAAGATACGCCCGGCAGAGGCTTTTGCATTTACCCCATTGGCAAAAAGAAAATCGGTGTGATTAATCTTTCCGGCAGAACGTATATGCCGCCGATTGATTGTCCATTCCGCTTAGGTGAAAAAATTTTAAAGTTTATAAAAAAGGATTGCGATATAATTTTAGTTGACTTTCACGGCGAGGCGACGAGCGAAAAGCTTGCCTTTGCTCATTACTTCGACGGACAAATTACGGCGGTTGTGGGCACGCACACGCATGTTCAGACGGCTGACGCGAAAATTTTGCCGAACGGTACAGCTTACATAAGTGATTTGGGCATGGTCGGCGCGGAGAATTCAATTTTAGGCATGACGATTGAACCAATTATAAAAAGATTCATGACGGGGCGTCCCAGTAAATTTGAAGTCGCAGAGGGAGCCGCCATTTATTGCGCCGCGATGATTGACATTAACAGCAAAACGAATAAAGCTACCCGAATTGAACGCATTTTTATTAAGGAAAAAAAGTAAAATCTAAATATATTACCCGCTACAATAAAATATATGACAAAATCGGCGGGGCAAGTGAAGGATTTAATTTAAGTTTGAAGAATTAATAGGGAAGACATTTTAGACGCAGAAGGAGCCGCAGCAGGTAGAAAACCACTACAACAGAAAAATGCAACAAGAGAGGAGGATCAATCATGGAAATCCTAAAGGTATCAGCCAAATCTAATCCCAATTCC
>CAMJKR010000137.1 GCA_946406415.1 uncultured Selenomonadales bacterium
TATTAATCATTGGAAATAGACAATGAGATTAGTTATCATAGGAGAATTTAGCAGTTTTGCAAAAAATCTAAGTGCTGGTTTTCGAGCTTTGGGACATGAATGCTTCGTGTTTTCTTGGGGTGATGGGTTCAAGAAGATTACACAAGAAGGAGACTCGTACACTGTTAATGCCAGATATAAAGGGAAAGGAAAAATAAATTTCCTTAAGTACATGGTTCGTTCTACTTGGGAATTTTGGAAATTAAAAGTTCCGCGCTTATTGACGTTGACAATCCCAAATACAAAGCCAGTTCAAAAAGTATTGCCTCTGAATATTCAAGAATTCTTGCCGAGAAAATGTCCAATGTAAAAGCCGACGTTCAGAAAATGGAAGAGGTTCAAGCACAAATCAACGAGATTCGCGACTTGCAAGAGGAATTGACCGGCGAAGTTAAACTCGACGAAGATTCGGGCAATGCCAATCGCGACGGCGGCGCAGTGACAAAAACTGTTGAGGTTGAGACGATTAAAAGATTTATGCCCGACGGTTCGATTATGGTGACGACTTACGAAAACGGAAAAATTACCGAGCAAGTTCGCCATAAGCCGCACATGATGGCAGTCCCCGATTATACCGCGCCGCCTAAACCCGACGGCTCACCTGCAACCGAGTTAAAGCCCTATCAGAATTTTGATTTGGAAATGTTATTGATGATGTAACCTTGACTTTGCATCGGAATTTCTGTATATTTTACAAAACAGGTGCGAAATTAATCGTAACTTTCAAGGAGGTTTTAAACATGGACGTAAGCAGTATGGCGAGAGTGTCTCAAGGTTTGGCGCAATACGCCAATCAAGCCAAGAACACGACACACGCAAAAGGCAATGCGCAGACGGCGGCGCAAAGCCAAATGGCCAAAATCGGTGAGGCGTTCGAGCTGAACATTTCCGACGCGGCTAAACAAGCTCAACAGGCACCCAAACAGACTGCGGAAGATTTTTCCGTAGAAGACACGGGAGCTAAAGAAACCAAAGGACTTTCCTCTGAACAAGTCAATGCTCTCAAAGAGGATTTGGCGACGCAAGAACAAACTATGCTTAACGTGATGATTCAGGCGTTAACCGAATCTAACGAAAAATTGCAAAGCTGGTTTGATGAGGGCGTCGGCATTTTGAACTTTGACGGCGTGCAAATTGATGCGTCGCGTTTCGCCTTGCCGGAAGTGGCGACTAATGCCGAAGATGCCGCAAAAGCTATTGCTCCGGGCGGCGATTGGTCGGTTGAGGCAGTTTCCTCGCGCATTTTCGATTTGGCGTCGGCGATAGCGGGCAATGACCCCGAAAGACTTTCGCAGATGCGTGCGGCAGTCGAGAAAGGTTTTGAGCAGGCGGGCATGACCTGGAAAGATTCAACCGGTCAAAGCAAGTTACCCGAAATTTCCACTCAAACTTACAACGAGATTATGAGCCGCTTCGACGCACGTACCGAAGAACTCAATGGCACTTCTGTTGTCGAATAAACTTAAACTATAAAATTAAAAAAGGCTGCCTAGCGTGAAAACGTTCGGCAGTCTTTTCGTTTAGTCACAGTTAGAATTATTGACGGCGGGAAAAATTTTGCTAGAATTAATGTAAAATTTTCGACGTGCGTTTAGGGAGATGATTCTATTGGAAAATTTCAGCGTGGCGATAAGTTACAAGGGCAGTTTGGGCTGGGTGGAATTCGACGAGGCGACAAAAAAAGTTATCGTGAATTTGGGCGACGACGAGGGCAGAACGCTTGCCGAAAAATTTTTGACGACGCCGCACGAAATTAAAATCCCGCACGAAACTTTATTGGATTTCACGGCAGAACAGATTGATCCGAACTTAAGCGCGGAGAATTTAAAAATAATTTTAACGCGGCTGTGGGAGGCAACCGGCGTCCACGTCGATTGGAGCCGCCCCGTTGAATACGTTAAACTTAACCCGCATTATTGACGAGAGCAGAACAAATTGACCCGAACTTAAGCGCGGAGGATTTAAAAATAATTTTAACGCGGCTTTTGGAGGCTACAGGCGTCCACGTCGATTGGAGCCGCCCCGTTGAATACGTTAAACTTAACCCGCATTGTTGAGGAGGTTTTATCATGGCGACTTATAACAGCTGTCCGAAATGCGGACGCAAAGATTTTGTCGAAATTTTGGAATGCAAGCGTTGCAGTCTGATTTTCTGCCAAAAATGTAAAGGTAAACGCTCCTTGCCCGACGGCACGCAATACTACTGTTGCCCCCGTTGCGGCGCGGAGATTGACGAGGACGAAGATACCGTTCGCGTTATCGCTAAGGAAAAACGTTAAGGAGGAATTTACATGGCAAATAAAATTTACGCGTTCCTCGGTCCGCACATGTCCGGCAAATCAACTATGGTTTCTCAGCTCATGTCGATGGGCATTCACTATATCCCGACGGTTACGACCCGCGTTTTCGACGACCGCTACGCTTACAAGCGCAAAATTTATCAGACCGTCAAAGGCGACAGGTACACCCAAGAAAAATTTATCGTCGACAACAGCTATCAGGCGCACTCTTACGGCTTGCGCAAATCCGAAGTGCTTGACGCTTACAAAAAGCACAAAGTTAGTATTGCACTTATGCATGACGTGGCGGGCATTAAGCAGTTGCAGAAATTTATCAATCAAGACCTCGTGACGATTTTTCTTATGATTGACGACGAAGTTTTTGTTGACAGAATGCTCCGCGCAGGTTGTTCAAATGATGAGATTCGCTACTACGTGGAAACTGCCGACGAGACCGGCGAATTTGAACATTGGCGCGACGTTGATTTTGTCGTTAAAAATACTTCGACGGCTCGCATTGCCCTTGAACAGATTTTGGCGATAATTGGGCTTGTTACACTCGTTCCGCAATCCGACTTCGACAACCTTGTTAAGTAATTTATCGTCTTTGAAGGATTAATAATCTTTTCGGCGAAATTTTATTCGATTAATAAGGCTCAATTAAATGGAGGCAGATTTAATGGCTAAAGATAAAGTACGCAAGGGAGCGGAAACTCTGGGCGACAAGAAAGGCATTTTGCTGGAGACCGGCACCAATGAATTTGAGATAGTGGAATTCAGCATAGGCGGCGTAAATTACGGCATAAACGTCGCTAAAGTTCGCGAAGTCATTCAGCGCACGCCCGTTACTGCAATGCCGCAAGCGCACCCCTACATTGACGGCTTGTTTACTCTGCGCGGCAAGGCAATTCCGCTGGTAAATCTTCCGCGCTGTTTGAACGTTACAAACGGCGACGAGGCAAAAAATATTATCGTCACGGAAATTAACAACTACGACATAGGCTTTTTGGTTGAAAATGTTTCGCGCATACACCGCATTTCGTGGAAGGATATGGAGCCTTCGCCGGAAGTCGGCGACCAAAGCCGCGTCGTCGGTATCGTTAAAATGCCCAATCGAATTGTCCTGTTGCTCGACTTTGAAACGATTATCGCGGAAATTAATCCCGAAATTAACGCAAAACTCACCACAGTTGCCGACGCCGATGCTGACGTTCGTTCTATGCGTGCGGAGGTTCATGTTGTCGTTGCGGAGGATTCGCCTATGTTGCGTGATTTGCTCGTATCAACTTTGCATGATTCGGGTTATCGTTTTGTTCGCGACTTCGGCAACGGGCAAGACGCTTGGGAATATCTGCAAGGGCTTGCTAGCAAGGAAGGTTCAATTTCCGAACACGTCGGGATTATCGTTTCTGATGTTGAAATGCCCAAAATGGACGGTCACAGACTGTTAAAACTCGTGCGCCACAATGACAGGCTCCGCGACGTGCCGTTTGTGCTGTTCTCGTCGTTAATTAATGAGGAAATGCGCTTAAAGGGCGAGGAACTTGGCGCGAGTGCTCAAATTTCTAAGCCGGAAATCGGGCAACTGATTGACCTGCTCGATAAATTTATTTTCGGCAAAACGCAAGCTAGAATATGAAAAATTTAAGCCCGTGCAATTCGGCGGGCTTTTTTATTGCTTAGGGAGGAATTTTTATGGCAAGTATTCACATTGCGGCGAAAGTCGGCGAGGTTGCTGAGCGCGTTTTGTTGCCGGGCGACCCCGTTCGCGCCAAAATCATTGCGGAAAATTTTTTAGAAGACGTTCACCAGTACACGGCGATTAGAAATATTTTCGGCTTCACGGGCAAATACAAAGGCGAGCGCGTTTCTATTCAGGCGACGGGCATGGGCATTCCGTCAATCTCGATTTATCTGCACGAGCTGATTGAAGTTTTCGGCGCGAAAAAATTGATTCGCGTCGGGACGTGCGGCGGCATGAACGAGGATATTCACTTGCGCGATGTGCTGATTGCTCAAGGCTCCTCGACAGATTCTTCAATCGTCAATCAAGTTTTCGGCGGCGCGGTTAATTTTTCTTTGCTTGCTGACTTTGATTTACTTAGCAAAGCTGTTAACGTCGCGAAGAATTTAAATCTGCCCGTCAAAGTTGGCAACGTCATTTGCACCGATTTATTTTACAACGACTACGACGACCCGCACGGGACTTTTGGCGACGGGAAAAATACTTTCAACGATAAACTTCGCAAGTATGGAATTTTGGCTGTGGAAATGGAAAGTGCCGCGCTTTATCTGCACGCCGCCGCCGCTAAAGTTCAAGCGTTGGCAATTTTCACGGTTAGCGACGACCTTTGGCGCAATGAACGTTGCACGCCTGAAGAGCGGCAATCTTCCTTCAACGACATGATTAAAATCGCGCTTGAAACGATTATTCAGTAAGGTTTGAGGAATTATTATGCAAATTATCGGAATCAGATTAAGGAAGGCGGGCAGAATTTTTTTCTTTGAGCCGAGCGAAGAGGAACTCGAAAAAGGCGATTGGGTACTAGTCGACACGTCGCGGGGCTTGGAGTGCGGCAAAATCGTCGTCGGACCGCGTGAACTGCTTGCCGATGAAAAAATCGAATCGGAGCCGGGCGTGCCGATTAGAAAAATGTATAGAAAGGCATATGAAGACGATTTAAAACAGCTCGCAAGAAATCAGGCGGAAGAAAAATATGCCTTTGAAGTTTGCCAAAACAAAATAAAAGAACGCGAACTGCCGATGAAATTAATCAACGTCGAATCAACTTTTGACTTTAACAAGATAATATTTTTCTTTACGGCGGATGGGCGCGTTGATTTTCGTGACTTAGTGCGCGATTTGGCGTCGATATTCAGAACGCGCATTGAGTTGCGGCAAGTTGGCGTTCGTGACCAGGCAAAATGTTTGGGCGGAATGGGCGGTTGCGGGCGTCCGTTGTGTTGCGCGTCATTTTTGGGCGATTTTATTCCCGTGTCGATTCGCATGGCTAAAGACCAAAATTTATCGCTCAACCCGACGAAAATCAGCGGCGTTTGCGGGCGGCTTATGTGCTGTCTTAAATACGAGGACGATTTGTATTGCGAAAATCTTCCTCGCACTAATGTTATGTTCAGACCGCGCAATGGCAGTCGTGTAGTTGTGGCTGACGGCGAGGGCAAAGTTGTCGCGGTGAATTTTTCGCGCAGAAATGCAACGATTCTCCTCGACACGAACAAAACAGTTGTCGCCGGTTGGGAAGATATTTTGCCAGTCAATGCAGAGGACTTTGAAGCTGTAGAAGAACCCGCGCAGAAACCGAGCGTAGAGCCACCGCCTAAGCCGGAACGTCCGCCGCGTCATGAACGCCCGCGCAAAGCGGATACTTTTAATCGTCGCTATAATCGTTCGGAAAGTGTTGACCGCAAAAATCGTTCCCAGCGTCCAACAAAATCACGCGGCGACAGAACACGGCGTAATCCTAAACGCAACTACAAAAAATGAAAATTTCTTTAGGCGAGGGCGAACGCCTTGATGACTTAATGCGGTCGGGGCGTGTCATTATCCAAAATCAAAACGAATTTTGCTTTTCAATGGACGCGGTGTTGATTGCGCATTTCCCGCGACTCAAAAAAAATGCCCGCGTCATAGACTTAGGCACGGGCACGGGAGTAATTCCGCTGTTAATAGCCGACGCCGTTCAGGAAATCTGCGCGGTCGAGCTGAATTCGCGTATGGCTGATTTGGCGCGGCGCAATGTCGAACTCAACGGCTTATCGGGAAAAATTTCTGTCGTGGCGGGCGATTTTCGCAAACACCGCGAACTTTTCAAGGCGGAAAGTTTTGACGCGGCAATAGCCAATCCGCCTTACACGCCGATAAAAAATGGCGAGGCAAATAAATTGTCGGGAATAGCGCAGGCGCGGCACGAATTCACAGCGACACTTGAAGACGTGGTGACGGCGGCGCGATATGTTTTAAAATTTCACGGCGCGTTTTACATGATTCATTTGGCGTCGAGACTTTGCGAGATAGTCGACAGCTTGCACCGTCATCAAATGGAAATGAAACGCTTGCGACTGATTCAACCTAAGGCGGGGCGCGACGCTAACTTGATAATGTTGGAGGCAGTCGTCGGCGCGAATGTTGGCAACTTAAAAATTTTGCCGCCATTGGTTGTTCACAACGACGACGGCTCTTATACAGAAGAAATTTATAAAATCTACAACGCATAAACA
>CAMJKR010000138.1 GCA_946406415.1 uncultured Selenomonadales bacterium
TTTGAGTGATAACTTTTGCGCCGGAGAGACTTGCGCCGGCGGAATTGTCAGTAACGACAAATTCAGTGGCATTTAAGCTGTCGACAGAAAAAGCCGCACCCGCCTGTGAAGCATTAATAGATTTGCCTTCAAAGCCGCTGGAAATAGTAACGACTGTATTGTCAACGGTAATGGTATAAGAATCTTCCCAAGCGTCGGAATTAGTGACAGTGGACAAGTAGTAGCCGCCACTAACAGTAGAAAGTTCGCCGTAGAGTTTAGAGGGCAAAGAACTAACGTCGACGAGGAATAAATCGGTAATACTTCTGTTGTCGCCAATTTCAACGCCGTTTACAGCAGTACCACTACTATCGACGGAAGCGGCACGCATAGCGACCCAATCGTCACCGCTAACAACGGAGGCAAGAGCAATCGTACTAACAGTAGCATTGGATTTAGTATCGCGTTTAAGTTGGTTACCGTTTTTCAAGCCCGCGCCGGTGAAAATATAAGTACCGCCATTAACGGAGAAATTTTCGCCATAAGAAAGCCCAGCAATGGAAGCATTGGTTCCGCTAGCGTCGGTCATTAAAGTAACAGTTTCACCGGGAATAACGGTTGCGCTGTCAACGAAAATGGAAATGGAATCGGTAGCAGTCAAAGTACCGCTGGTTAAGGAAGCCGCCGATGCGCCTAAAAGTCCGGTATTACCGCCGGCACCGTCTAGGGTAACTTGATAGCTGGAATTGGACGCCGTTGCAACCTTTAAAGTAGCATTGGGCGCGTTAATCGGAACGCCTAAGAAGTTAGAGCCATTAGCGTTTAAAGTAAATTCTTGGGAGCCGCTGTTAATGAAAACATTGGAAAGGGTACCGGTGTCGCTGTTAACGCCAGTCAAGGTAGCACTATTGTTGCCGCTGGTTTCCAATTTGCCATAACGATTGCTAAGAGAACTGTCAATCAGCAAACCGGCGTTGGTACCGGGCGGCACGGTAACACTTCCATCAATAGTAACAACATCGAGCCAATTACTAGCTAAGGCGAGGTTATCAGCAGTAACAGAGCCGCCGGTCAAGGTATAGTTACCACTTGCGCCCCAAATGCTGTAGGAGGAGGAATCACTAGTCATAAAGCCGGCACTAGTAACGCTGTAACCGGTTGAGTTGCGGGTAAAAGATTCATTAGTAGTATCAAGTCCGCTGATTGCGCTAACGGAGCCAGCCGAGCCGACAGCAAAAGTAATACCGTCGCTATTGGAGCCGACAACGTAAGTTTCATTGTTAACGGTTAAGGAATCGCCAATGCCGGCGGCAATCGTAATGTCGGAGGTAGTAACAGTAAGCGTCATACCGCTAGTATTACCTGAGCCGACTGTAAAAGTATCGTTGCCAATTTGGAAAGTTTTACCAGCGGCGGCAGTAATCGTAGCAGTGGTACCGTCGAAACTAATCTCAATGCCCTCGCCGGAAACAGTTCTGCTTAAACCGTTCAAGGTGATAGTTTGACTGGCAGTTGTGGTAATGGAGCCGCTTTGAAGAGTGATAGCCGTCGCGCCGGTAACAGTCGGGGTAGAAGTGCCGCTACTAACAACGAAGGTATCACCACTGATAGCAGTAACTAGGAAAGTCGTAGTGTTGGTAACAAAATTAGTGGTATTGGCAACGAGAGCTTTATCAATAGTAGTTTGCCCGCCGAGTATAGAAATGGTGGAGACATTACTTTTAAAATTAGAGCCGTCATCGCCGCTGTAAGTAGATAAAGAATATGCGCCGCTATCAGCAGTAAGTAAAGCGTATTTAGTAGTGGGAGCGGTTGAGCTATCGAAAACAGCCGCGCTGTAAGTATTGTTGCCGCCAATGTCGAGGCTACCGCCGTCAGCCGCGATTAAGAGGCTACCATTACCGCTACCGAGCGTAAAGGAATTAGCGGAATCATAAATTTTGAAGGTGCCGTTAGTTTGTTCAAGCAAGCCGGCAGTGCCACTTAGCAGAGTGTAACCGCTAACAGTGCCGCTTGAGGTGCTAACGGAAAAAGATTCGCCAACGTCAATATCGCCAACAGATACGACGCTAGAACTGTCGCGGGATATGATAATGCCGTCGGTGCCGCCGTCGTAGCCGGAAACGGAATAATGCAAATTCTCGGAATTAGTGCCGACAATGGTTTGGTCACTAAGGGTAGTTAAAATGGAGCCGCTCTGCAAGCTAAGCCCTGTAACATTGCTGTCGTTTATGGATAACAGGGAATCGCTGCTAGAAATGGAAACGTCGCCGGCGGTGTCAACTACGGAAAAAGTAGTACTGGCTTTCTCAACGGTAATGGGAACGCCAGTTATCTCGCTATTAATTATAACGGTATAGTTGTCCTTTATTGTTATGGAAGTATATTTGCCATTATCACTGTCGCCGCGTTCCAGTGTAACGATATTGTTTGTAGTATCTCTTTTTAACAAGCCGTAGATAGTAGTAGCACTCTCAACAGTCTTTCCTTCTTCAGAGCTATTAATATCCGCAACCATAACGGTATCTTCAGCTAATGTTCCCACTGTATCGCTTGAAATTTCAAGGTTGCCGTCGGTTGCTATACACAACGAAATAAGGTCGCCGCTGGTGAAATCCAAAGCACTTAAAGGAACCTCAGTTGTAGAGCTTACTATATGGCTATAATATTTAGTTGTAGTTGTTTCTCCACTGGTATATGTAGCCTTAAGCAAGCCATTAGTAGCGGTCATCGTGTAGGTTACGCCGTTATAAGTAAAGGAATCCGTTCCGTCCAGAGCCGTGACATAAGCTGTACCGTCTGCGGTGGCTTTTAAAGTAATTGTTCCGCTCGTGGCGACTATATTCTTCCCGGAATAAGTAAGCGTACCACCCGAACTGCTAGGAATATCAATAGAATAATTACCCGAAGAATCTACAGTAAATGATTTGTTCATTTTTTGACCACTTTGATTTGTGTATGTAAATTCTCCGACTGTAAATGTATATGATGTTGTAGAGTTGGGATAATCATCATACACGGTAACAGAGTATCCGCTAGAGGTAGAAGATACTCGTAGAGAGGCATAATAATTGTTATTACTGTTAAAAGTAAATTCCGGACTTGAATCGCCGAACGTAACCTTTTGTCCCGTATAAGGTCGAAAATTACCAGCACCTTCCAGCAATTTAACAGAGGGGTAATTGTCTCCTGATTTTAAACGACTAGTATAATTGCTCGTGACGTTAAGTATGACACTTCCGGTCTCATCAGTAGAAACTTTAACAGTAGCAGCGTTTAATTTCAATGTATACGGGGTAATAGTACTGTTAACTGTGATATTAAAACTTATATCCTTTTCTGCGCCTGTTGTGTATGTAATACTTTTCCCATCGTCAGCTGAGTTAATAGTCAAACCAGATTTATTAGAAGTTGAATCGGTAATCGAATACGTTGTAGTTTCTTCGTCATCGAAACGTTGCAAATCGAAGCGGAATTGGTTCATGGCGATTTATCTCCTTTCCAGGAATTATCCTAAAGAATTAATCGTAAGAATTTAGTCGTAGCTTAAGATTTTAGTTAATTATAACACCGGCGGCTGAAAAATGAATTAGAGCTTGATAAAAAAAACCGAACACCGTTTTAAATGTTCGGTAGAGTATGAAGGCAAATTATTTACTTCAACATGGCAAGCATAGTACCTGCAGCGACTGCAGTCCCGATAACGCCGGCGACGTTAGGTCCCATAGCGTGCATTAAAAGGTAGTTGCCGGGTTTAGACTTCATACCGACGAGTTGAGAGACGCGAGCCGCCATAGGAACAGCGGAGACACCCGCCGAACCGATTAGCGGATTAATTTCGCCGCCAGTGAATTTGCACATGAGTTTACCGAAAATCAAACCGCCGGCAGTGCCGCCCATAAATGCGACAAGACCGAGTGCGATAATCAGCAAAGTATCAGTACGCAAGAAAGATTCCGCGCTCATAGTCATACCGGTACCGGTGCCCAAGAAAATCGTAACGATATTGATTAAGGCATTCTGTGCGGTGTCGGATAAGCGGTCAGTAACGCCGGATTCACGGAACAAATTACCGAGCATTAAGCAACCGAGCAATGCGGCAATAGGCGGCAGTAACAAGCTAATAAAAATCGTGGAGACAATCGGGAAAACAACGCGTTCAAATTTGGTAACTTGGCGTAATTCCTTCATAACAATTTCGCGTTCAGCTTGGGTAGTCATGAGTTTCATAATTGGCGGTTGAATAAGCGGAACGAGCGACATATAAGAATAAGCCGCGACCGCGATTGCGCCGAGTAAGTGCGGAGCGAGTTTAGTTGATAAATAGATAGACGTGGGACCGTCCGCGCCGCCGATGATACCGATAGCCGCCGCCTCGTGCACATTAAAGCCAACGAGCATTGCGCCACCGAGTGCAACGAATACGCCGATTTGAGCCGCCGCGCCCAAAAGTAATGTAGACGGGCGAGCCAGTAGCGGACTAAAGTCAGTCATTGCGCCGATACCCAAAAAGATTAGTGGCGGGAAAATTTCGTATGTTATGCCGTAGTTGATAGCCTTCATGACGTTCATTTCTTCGCCGAAAAATCCGGTATTGGGGAAATTGGCTAGAATACAGCCGAACGCAATGGGACCCAAAAGTAGCGGTTCAAACTCTTTAACAAAAGCCATATAAAGTAGCAACAGCCCGACAAGAATCATAATGCCGTTGCCGAGCGTGAACGCTGAAAAGCCGCTGTCATTCCACACTGCCTGGAGCGACACTGAGAACGCATTTATAGCTTCCAAAAAATATCACTCCTTTACTTACGTTGCAGATTGTTGAATTTGGCGGAGGCTCTCCAAGGTGTACCCTCGTGATTGATGATGTGAACCGCCTTAACTTGCCCGGAAAAACCATAAGCCGCAATAGCCGCAGAAATAGCCGCGATAATTTCCGGCTTAATTCCCTCCTCCACGACGGGCGGGGGCGCGCCTTCCGATTTAACTGCAACTAAGGGTTCTTCTTCCTCAGCCTGCGCGGGTTTAGGTTTTTCTTTAGTCGGGTCGACGAAATGAATCAGCTTAATTAAATAAATTAACGCTACGAGCACGATGAAAACGACCGTCATATTAATCAACATGATAATCAGCGGATTCGTCGTTACCGGAGAATGTTCCATAGAAAAAAATCACCTCGATTATATTTGCAAAGCTTATTGTAATAATAAACTTCTGGCGATTTTAAGTCAAGGTTTAAGTACCGTTGACGAAAGTTTTTTTGACATTAAAGTTATCGTCGAAGATAGTAATATCAGCGGCTTTACCGACTTGCAAACTGCCGAGCTTATTGAAAATATTTAGTTCAATGGCGGGATTTTTAGTAACGAGTTCGACGGCGGCGGCAACGTCCATGCCGGTATTGGCGCAGAAATTTCTAAGGACGTCGTTTAATTTGGCAACGGAGCCGGCAAGTGTACCGTCAGCTAGCGTGGCGCGATTGCCGTTGACGAAAACTTTTTGCCCGCCGAGTTCGCTAACGCCGTCGCCAATGCCGCAAGCCCTAAACGAATCAGTTATCAAGATAATTTGCCTGCGCGGCTTAAGTTTATAAACAAGTCTCTGCGCGGCGGGGTGCACGTGGACATTATCGGCAATCAGTTCGACAAACGCGTCCGAATCGAGAGCGGCACCGACGACACCTGGTTTTCTGTGGTGAAGTCCGGTTTGGGCGTTAAAAAGATGTGTTATATGATTTGCGCCGCGTTGAATAGCCGCCATTGCGAGTTCATAAGTCGCCGCGCTGTGACCGATTGAGACGATAATATTTTCCGCTTTGCAACGGTCGATAAAGTCAAAGCTGGTAACTTCTGGAGCGACGGTTATAATCTTAATTACGTCGGTGAAATTTTTAATTAGTGCAAAATCGGCGGGCAAGATATTTTCTTCGGCTTGTGCGCCCTTGAATTTTTTATTTATAAATGGACCTTCGAGATGAGCACCGAGAATTTTTGCGCCGCGAGTAAAGTTTTTAGCGGCACGAATTCTTTCCAGAGCGCGATAAATATTATCAAGCGGCAAAGTCATAGTCGTTGGCAAAAAGCTAGTTACACCGCAAGTAGGCATGAATTCCGCGAATTTTTTCAAGGCGTCAATGTCATCGTCCATAGTATCGACGCCCGCCGCGCCGTGAACGTGAATATTAATAAAACCGGGCGCAACGAAATTATTTTGCGCGTCGATAAGTTGTGCGCCGTCTAGTGGTTCACCGATTGAAATAATTTTTTCGTCGAAATTTATACAGCCCGCGCAGATTTTAAAGTTGCCGTCCTTATCGGGAAGAATCAATCGCCCGTTAATCAAACATTTCATAAACTTACCTCAGAGCTAACAGCTAATCAAGGATTGTATTTTACTAAAATATTTTTTGCGGCGTTGTAAATGGGAATATATTTATCTGCGCCGCCGTTAACGACAATTTGCCCGTCGCCGACCTCGAAGGTGACATTGCCAGACTTGTCCGCAATAGGATTTTCTACCT
>CAMJKR010000139.1 GCA_946406415.1 uncultured Selenomonadales bacterium
ATCAGAGAATTGCTTGTGTCTTTCTTTTACCTGAGTTTACCAACAGCCCCTAATTGTTTTTACATCGCCCATTTCATTAGCAAAGATTCTTCTTCTTCGGGTGTGAGGTAGCCGCCGTTAATCATTTTTTGCGCCACGTCTTGCGCCCTAGAAAATAGCTCAACAAAACTTTCGTCGTAAATTTTATCTAAGTCGACAAAAAGTTTTTCCGCGTCGTCGAAGGAAGTTTGCGCCATATTATTACCTGCGCGGCGGTCGCAAATCATGCCCATTGCCAAAAGACAAACGCTAACTTCGACGTTGTTCATATTCCGCGAACGAATCACTTTGCACAAATCTGAAACAATTTGTTCGCGGCGGATTGTGGACTTTGTCGGGCGTCCGTCAATCTTAAAAGCGACGCCGAGCGCATGAGCCGAAATTTGTATCGCGGAAGTCGGCAAGCCTGCCAAAACTTTTGCGCAATCCTTCTTGAATTCGGAGTAAACCCAATCAATTTCCGTTTTCGTAACGGCGTGCGTGTAAAGATTCGCCATACGAAATCTTTCGTTGTTGTGCAGGTTGACGAGCATCGCAATATCCTCGTCGCTCCCGCACATTGACAGCGCGTATATCGCTTGAATTTTCGTGTTCATCTTCAAGCCGCGCCCAAGACTTACACCAGGATTATAAAGTTCCTCGTCGAGCTGATATAAACAAAGACGTGCAAGGCGTCTTTTTTGTTGCGCCGTCCAATTCGCGCCGATTTTCCTTGCAATAATTATACAACGCAATTTAAATGATTCTTCGCGGGAATTTTTAGCGTCGTCTAGCATTTGCAAGAGCGGTTCGGCAAATTCTTTGTGATTGCTTGCGGATATAATCGTGTTGACGTTGAGTTTAAGCGTCGCAGAAAATTTAATATTGTCGTCTTTGCTCCTGCGGCGGAAGGCGTCATCAACATTGCGGCAAAGCGAACGAATTGTATTGAGTTGCGAACGCGGATTAACTTTACCGCCGAATTTTGCAATCAGTTTAGTTTTGGGACCTTTCTCAACGCCCGTCGCAATAGAAATTTCTGTAGTGCCGTGATCCATTAACTCAAGCCCGCGTTCGTCGCGACAAGTGGCGGCGTCCATGCGAATTATTTTATCCTCGTCCATAAAAATGCTGAACGTAACAAAAATATCTTCCTTCATGCGCGAATAGCGTTCGGGGAATTGAATATTGCCTTTCGCGATAATTTTATAAGTGCCGTCGGCTTCTGCGCGGGCAATCGGTACGCTGATAACATTTTTGCCGGGCGGCAGTCTAAATCCCGTAAACCTTTCGGACGTGTAAGGCAATTCTTTACCGGCAGGAATAATTTCCTCGTAATTGCCGCCGAATGTTACCAGATAAAAACTTTCGTTTAAGACGTTGTTGCCGAAAACGACGCCTATTGAACGGTCTGCCGCTGTGATATTCCTGTTGCTTGAAAAATTTCTACGCGGCGAGGACGTAAGAAAACTCGGACGTGTACTTTGTCTTTGTTGAGAATGTAGCGGAGGCGGAGGAAGTCGCACGGGAGTTTTTTCGGGCACTTCGTTGCGCAATTCCTCTGCAAGCTCTTTATCGTATTTGTGCAGGAAGTAATGATAAACAGCGGCACCGCGAGCAACGGCTTGATCGGGGTCGAGCGCAACAATCGGTTCAAAGCCAAAAAATTTCTTCAAACGGTTGATAACCATATAAAATCTTGACATGCCGCCGTTCATAATAACCGCGTCGACTTTAACGTTATCAGTAGAAAGTTTAACTGATGCCTTGTTAAGCACGTCGAGAATCGGCAGGATAATATTTTTCTGCTTGCCAAATTTTTCTGTGACGGCGGCAAGATTTTTATAATCGTCGAAGTTAAGATCCTCGCCCATGAATTCGCGCCAAATTTCCTCCAGTTGATTCGCGCTGAAATTGTCGCTGTAAGCATAACCGGTTGTGCCTATATTGCCGCCAACAGGAAAATCTTCTTCCTCGTCCCACCAACCGGAATTATCGCCGCCAAATGCGTCGCTTTTCTGTGCACTGACTTCCAACTTTAAATTTTCCGCATAGTTTAGGAGCTGGCTCATAACGCCTCGTTCCTCGTTGCGGATTTTTTGAACAATATTTGCGTGCGCGGCGTATTGATTCAGATAATGTTGGAACATGACCTTTGCTAAACACAAATCAAAATCGTCGCCGCCCAAAAGTGTGTAACGATTGGTCGCTATGTCTTGAACTTTTAAAATTTCGGGGGCGTCGTCGCGTCGAGCTATCTCGTGCAAAGTTATATCGAGTGTACCGCCGCCCAAGTCGAAAACCATTACATTTTTTTTCGTGCTCAAATCTAAAATTTGGGCGGCAATTTCTCCGTTGCGAACTTGATTTATAAAGTCGTAGATAACTGCACGTGGCTCCGATAATAAAATTTGTCGTGGTGAGCCGTCCGCCTTATGAATTTTTATTCCTGCTAATTCTGCCGCCTTTAATGTCGCTTGCCGCATTATAAAATCAAAATTCGCTGGCACGGTTATGATTGCATCATCTATCCTTTCCACGTGATAAATTTTAGCGGCATTTCTCAACATGTGCTCCAAAATTCTGGAGGAAACCTGCGCGGGCGTTTTGTCGTGAATATTCGAGGATAACCCTTCTGCAAATTCGTTGCCCATCTGACTTTTGATTGACTTAGCAACTAAATACGGTCGAAGCGGATATCTTCCTTTCGCGAAGTCGCCGACAATCGGCTGATAATTTTTTTCGTCGTTGTAGTAAACACAGCTGGGCAAAATTGGACTTTTCTTTAGCGTAAACTTTGCTCCGGCTCCGGCGTTGTACATGTCAACCGCTCTATCCAGGTCGACAACTTTGCTGACGATATTTCCGTTCGGGCGGATATTCACCGTCGCCAAAACGGAATTGGTTGTACCCAAATCAATTCCTACGCACAAATCGTTGTGCTCTTCTCCATTAATCAACATTAAAAAAATCTCCTTTCAGTCGATTTTTTAGTGGCTGGTGGTTAGTGGTTGGTGATTAGAAAGTGCACTAGTCACTAACCACTAGCCACTAACCACTTCCTTAAGTCGCGGACGTGAAATTTGAACATCTTTATTTTGATAAACCCAGCCGGGCGAGAGGACTTTGACGCGCTTAACTTCGGTGGTGTTTAGGAAGGGCGAGCCTTCGTAATCGCAACTTTCAACCTCGTCAAGGCGCATTTCCTTAACCGCGCCGGGTTTGAGTATCGGATTAATTTCGCTGTCGCGGATAAACTGCGCGAGGCGTTCAATCAAAATGAACAAGCCGCCAATTTCGGGCGGAAGCTCAATATTTTTTTTGCGGAGCTGACGGACGCCGGTTCTTGCGTTCAAAACTTCGTCGAGAATGCAGCCGTACTTTTCCGAGTTGAGCCGCGAGAAAAATTCAACTAAATCATCTTGATGACTTTGCTTAATGCGGGCGTCGAATTCGTCTTGCAAATCTTTAAGTAGCATATCGGAACGGTTCAGCATATTTTCCAACAGGTCAATCTTATCTGCTTGCGAATCTTTTTTATCGCCTTTGTCCCTGCCTTTTGGGCGAATGCAAATATTTCTAAGAAAATCGCTGATGTCGAAGAGAAAATGTTTCATGTAGACGTTGCCGAATTTTTCGAGGGTTTTGGCGTCGTTGCCGCTGTCGAGTTCGGGCAGTTTAACGTAAAACATTAAGCAGGCGATGCGTTCTTGGATTTTGTAGTGTTCGTTATCGCGCGTCATGATAATTTTGTTGCGCAGAGTAATGAACTCTTCAAAATCTTTTGGATTGTGCGTTTCGAGTGCCTTGCCAAAAGTGCTCATCGTATCATCTGCCCAATTAAGCAACTCGGCGCGTTTAGGTTGGAAGCTCAAGCGGTGCGCTTTAAGAATGCGGATAACGTCCTCATTGTCCATATCGGTGCCGTAAAGGTCGTTCATTTCGGCGGCGCATTGACGAGGACCAAAGCCTTTGTGTTCGCAGAAAATTTTAATTACGCGATTTTCCAGAAGGTAATCTTCATTAGCTGAGGCAGAAAAATTTTTGCTCTTGCGTTCTATGGATTTGTGCAGGTTATCAATCAATCTTTTTATCATCGGGTCGTTAAGGTTTATCATTAGAGAATTCCCCCTTGTTACAGCTCAAAAGGTTCGCCCGTTCTTGGAAAAATAAAACTTGTCCTTGAATCTGGGTCGTTGATTAAAACTTGTTCAAGCGTCGTACTCGTGCGGAAAATTTTATCGGGCGGGCTGTGAACTACAACGCAGATTTTCGGATTAACGCGGCGAACAAATTCAACGGTGGCGGCAAAGTCGTCGTGCAATGAAAAATCAGCATTAACAATTTCCAAGCCCGAATGCACAGGCGGCGGCAACGTCGACAAGATTACGCAAGGCGCACGCGGTAAAATATTGAGCGGATGATTTTGCTCGCGCATTATCGGGATATGCAAGTTCTCGAAACGGTGCACGATTTTCATAACGCGGTCGTCGATAAAAATTTCGGCTTGTGGCAGAAATTTATTAATCAGCGTGATAAGTTCGACGCCCTTGCTAATTTGTGTAACTTGACAGTAAACGGACTTGCGCCAACGGAGCGCGTGATAAATTTTGCGCAGAATTTTTTTCAAGGCTGAGTCGCTGTCGCCGAACCGCTGATAATTTGGGTGGCGGGCGTGCAAGCCGCATAAAATTAAAATATCAATCTTGACGTCGGGCAAAAGTGCCGAGCCTACCAGTTGCGTTGGGAACGTCGAATAATCGCCCGTGTACAAAATATTTTTCCCGCGAAAATTTATCAACGTCATCATTGCGCCCGGAATATGTCCCGCTTGATGAAAACTTACCGACAAGCGCGGCAGAGGAATTTTTTGCAGGAAGGCAACGGACGAAATATTTTTTTCGATTGCGCCAAAACGTTCCTCCAACTGCGCGGATAAAATTTCTCGTGTAAAATCTGTCATGTAGACGGCGGCGCGTTCGTTTAGCTCCAAAAAGTCGGGCAAGGCGGCGGCGTGGTCAAGGTGCGCGTGCGATAAAAATACATGCGACACTTGATGAAAATCTTGTAGATAAGGCGACTGCAACAGCGCGGAAAATTTCGGTGCGTATTTTATTCCGCGTGTAAAGCCGCAACCGCAATCGAGCAAAAGATTATTTTCGCCGAGCTTTAGGAAGTAACAACTGGCTCCGACTTCCTGCGCTCCGCCCAGCGGCATGAAAATTATTTTCCCGCTTGCCACTGAAAACACCTCCGCCGTAATGATAGCAAAAAAACTTTCGACACGCAAAAAAACTTGTGATATAATCGCAGAAAATTTTTGGAGAGTGATTAGCATGTTTGGAATTGGCGTACCGGAACTTATTTTGATTTTGATTATTGGTTTGGTTGTCTTTGGTCCCGGCAAATTGCCCGGCGTCGGCAAAGCTTTAGGACAGAGCATTAAAGAATTCAAGCAGGCGAATTCTGACGACGCCAAAACCGTTGATGTGACTGAACAAAAGAAACTCGACGCCGCAAAAGTTGACGCGGATAAAAAATGACCGAGCCTGAAAAAAATCCCGCGCAAGAAGTTCCCTCCGAAGACGATGGCACCATGAGTTTGACGGCGCACCTTGAGGAACTTCGTTCGCGCATTATAAAATCTTTGCTTGCGATTGTCTTTGGCAGTTGCGTTGCGTATCTTTTTCTTGACGAAATCACAAATTACCTCACGCTCCCCGTCGGCAAACTTTATTACATGAAACCCGGCGAGGCATTTTTCACGTATCTCAAAATCGACATTGCGGCGGGCTTTTTAATTGCCTTGCCGATAATTTTTTATCACGTGTGGAAATTTTTCTTGCCCGCACTCACCAGAAGCGAACGCGCCGTTTTAGGTATCTTAGTGCCCGCGTCGGTAGGATTATTTTTCGCAGGGCTGGCGTTTTCATTTTTCCTAATCTTGCCGGTCGCGCTGAAATTTTTTATGGGCTTTGGGCAAGAGTCGGAAAATCTACAAACGCTATTTTCATTCGGCAGTTACTTTGAGTTCGTGATATTGTTCGTGTTGCCGTTTGGCTTTGTATTCGAGTTGCCGCTCGTGATAATTGTTTTGGGCAAGTTGGGCATTTTAACTAGCGAAAAATTAGGCAAATATCGCCGCTACGTATTTTTCTTTTCGTTCGTAATAGGCGCACTTGTCACCTCGCCCGATGTTATAACTCAAATTGCCGTAGCAATTCCCGTAGTTTTGCTTTATGAAGTCGGCTATCTCGTCGTAAAATATGTTTTGCGGCGATAAAAAAATCCGCCGTAGCGGAGCGGGATTTTAAACCGAGTTTTGAATTTTTTCGACGATTAATCGCTCAATCCACGGCGACGGTCGGGCTGTTCCGTTAAACCAATTTTGAACTGTACGATAAGGAGCACCTAAAAGGTCGGCGGTCTGTTTTATGTTGAGTCCGGCTTTTTTTGCCGCGTATCTGACGGTATGGA